>JBJERG010000307.1:0-2714 GCA_051882155.1 Ruminococcus sp. | reverse complement strand
AGGCAATACCGCACAAAGACTGTGCGTAAGATGCGCCGTCAGATTTTTTGTCAGATGAAACAAAAAACGCAGCTGCTACTTTGTGTATCAGCGAGGCTTTTTGTGAAATATGACGGAAAAGCTGCAATCAGATTGCGTGCAGAGCCGTAAGGCGTGCTTTGTGAGGTATTGCCTTAAAAGAAAGAAGGTCATCTATGTTTAAACATCTGCGGCAGACAGCCATTGCACTGACTGCTTTCATGCTTCAGACAATCGCAGCTGCCGGTTACTACTCATGGAAGCTGCCTGACAGCTATTATATTGCCTCCGACAGTGATCTGAGGGTTTCGTCATTTCTCCCGATAACAGCTGAGATCACAGAGGAGGATTCTCTTGCCGCCTTTTACCAGGATTCAGACAGGACAAGCACCGCTTCATTAAAGCTCTTCGGCATAATTCCCATTAAAAATGCAGAGGTTCAGGAAATTGAAACTCCCATGCTCATACCCGGAGGAGAACCCTTCGGAATACGCCTTAAAATGGACGGCGTTATGATAGTGCGTCTTGGTGCTGCCGACACAAAAAACGGTACCGTATGCCCTGCAAAGGAAGCAGGACTCCGTGCCGGTGACATTATCGAAACTGTAGGAGGATATTCTGTAACCTCAAACGATTCATTAAAGGACGCCATACGTGCAGCAGAAGGCAGAACCGTGGAAATAGAATACACACGTGACGGAGAAGAGAAGGTCTGTCTGCTGACTCCTGCATATTCCCTTTCGGAATGCTGCTATACAGCCGGAATATGGGTCCGTGACAGTCTTGCGGGAATCGGCACTATGACATTCTATGACACCACAGGCATGACATTCGGCGGTCTTGGTCATCCCATATGCGACAGCGACACAGGCGTGTGCATACCTATAGGCGAGGGCAGTGCCTGCCCCGTTACTATAAAAGATGTTGTCAAAGGCAAAAAGGGCGATCCCGGAATGCTGGAAGGAGCATTTCAGAATGAAAGGGATCTGGGCGCACTCCTTTGCAACAACCGATGCGGTGTATTCGGAAAGCTTTCCTCTTCTGTACCTCAGAAAGAGCCTTTGCCCATGGCATTCAAGCAGGAAATAAAAACAGGAAAGGCTGAGATCATATGCACTGTAAATGGTACAGAGCCTGCATATTACAGCGTGGAGATAGAAGAAATAGATCTGGCTGGCAAGGATAACACAAAAAACATGATCATTCATGTTACCGATAAGGCTCTTATTGATTCAACCGGCGGAATCGTGCAGGGCATGAGCGGTTCACCTGTAATTCAGAACGGAAAACTGGTGGGGGCTGTTACCCATGTTTTTGTTGACGACCCCACAAGAGGCTACGGCATATTCTGTGAGAATATGTACAAATACGGTGCGTCTGCGGCAGGTTAATATGGCAGAGTAAATCTTCCGATCTTCCATTCGCCGTTTTCCTGTACAAGAGAAAATTCCGCAGCGGTTTCGCCGTCCTCATATTCTATAGTCACACTGAAAACTGCTTCCTCATCTGAAACAGACACCAGCTTTTCCACCTGTGATGAGAGATAGGTCATATCCATTCCTCTTACGGCTCTTGCGGCGTAAAGTCTGCCGTTCTGTTCAAGAAGCAGTCCCTCAAAGTCACTGCCGTGATATTTTTTGCTGAAAAGTTCATAGTAGGGCGCAGTTGCTTCCTCAAAGGATCCGCAGGTGGTCAGGAAATATGTTTTGTCTATGATTTCAAGATTTTCCCTGTCAATGGGAAATTCGCTTCCTGTACAGAGATATCTGAAGGCAAGGTCACAGCCTTTCATATATAATTCCTGGGCTTCTGCAAGCCACTGGGCTTCTGTTTTTCCTGCTGCTCCGAAAACGCCCTCCGCAGGCTGTGTTTCCTGTATCTCTGCCGGAGCACTCTCTGCCTCTGAGCCTTCCTTCTGAGCCGGTACAGTTTCCTCGGCTGACGCTCCGGGATAATTTTCCGCTGTCACTTTAGCGGAAGGTTTTTCATTTGCTGTATCAGTGGTTCCGGCTGCTTCTGAACCGGTCACATCATTTATTTCAGTTTCCGCAGAACCCTCTGTTTCCGGTTCTGTCTGAGCGGTGGTTTCAATCATTTCGAGCTGCTGTTTTTCAGTACTTTGCTCTTCCTTTTTGGAACAGCCCCATATTAAGCTCACACTCAGCAGCACTGATAAAATAATGATTCCTTTTTTCATATTATGACACCTCTTTGCAATATTATAATCATTATACTATAATTCACTGAAATTTGCAAGTACGGGAAATAAAAAACGCCTTGCTGCTAAAACTGCAAGGCGCTGATTTTATAAAAAATCTTATCTGTTATCGTCGCTGAAACCGCTTTCAACAAGATCAACCAGGGAATCTACAGCTGTCTGCTCATCCTGACCGTCTGCGATGATACGGATCTTTGTGCCGCCTACGATACCCAGTGAAAGGATACCCAGAAGGCTCTTAGCGTTTACTCGGCGCTCTTCCTTTTCGATCCAGATGGAGGCACGGAACTCGTTAGCCTTCTGGATAAAAAATGTTGCAGGTCTTGCATGAAGACCAACCTGATTCTTCACTTCAACGTCTTTTACGTACATAGCAATTACTCTCCTATCATAATATTTCTTTTAGGAAGAAAACTTCTGTCTTCCTGCTGATAAGCCTTTGATTTCTCTCTATGTTAACTATTATACAGGCTTTTTC
>JBJERG010000306.1:0-2763 GCA_051882155.1 Ruminococcus sp. | reverse complement strand
TTTCCATTCACATATAACAGATTTTCTTTTTCCGGAATTCAGCACTGGTATTTCCTCCACATATTCAATGCTGAAATCAGCATCATTGCCGATTATTAAAAGCATTTGCTTAATTGTTTCGTTTTCATCAAAGCTGTCTTTTTTTCTGTTTATTTTTAAAACGTAAGCAGCTTTATCTTTCTGAATAAATTGCCATTGTGATATACCGGGAAGATTTTTCAGAACTCTTGCAAAGCTCATGGGGTGAACAGGTTCGCCTTTAGTATCATAAACTAAATCAAGCCGTCTGCCATAAATTTTTTCCAGGTAATCCCAGCCGCCTGTTTTATCGTTTCCCTTTGCCAGAACAGCAGTATCGCCTGTATCATATCTTATCAAAGGAAAAGCGTAATTGTACAGGTCGGTAATAACGATTCGACCAAGTTCACCATATTCAGCAGGTTTATCTTCATTTAGCTTCATAATCTCAAAAATATAGCTTGCATGATTAAGATAAAAATTATTATCATTGACTTTCTGATGAGCCATTATACCAGCTTCTTCATCTGCATAGCATTCAACTATCGGCAAATTGAAGTTATCCCGGAATATATCTTTGGTAGCAGCGTTTAACGCTTCAGATGTTGAGAACATTACCTTGATAGTTTTTAGATCATCAATATTTCCCTTGCCGGATATCAGATATTCAAGTAAACTGTCATACCAGCTTGCATACGCACGTATTGCTGTTATTTTATTTTTCTTAACAGTCTGACAAAGATCCTGCAGTGTAGCATCATCCATTTTGCTTACATTTATGGGAAAGATGTTTTCTTTAAAAACCTGTGATTTTGTTTTGCTCTGCCAGTTTGTCCATATTCTGCACTGAGCAAGCTTTTCGTGGGATTTGAATCCCACCATCTCACCAAAAAACTTTAATTCAGCAACTCGTCTGCGACGCTTTCTTGAATCCTGATATACAGCAAAGGGCGTTCCGGTAGAACCGCTTGTTTTCTGAAGATGAACCGTTTCAGTTTCCTGTTCAGGGATTTTGCTGACCGGTACAACTATTGAATCGTAGTTTTCGATCAGTATAGATTTGTTCACTACCGGAAACTGTTCAAGAGGCTTTCCGTTGTAATTTTTATAAAATTCTGTGTTTTCAGATGCGTGCTTTAATATGGAAGAAAGTCTTTCGTTTTGGGTTTTTTTCCCATTTTCAGCAGAAAGCATTACATTTTTTATTTCACTATAATGTTTTCTGACTTTTCTGCCATGTAATAAGTCGTTTGCCCAGTATAATCTTCTCTTGCAAAAACCGTTTAAACTCATAAATTTATCCCCGCAAAATATCAATACTCCGTAGTGATTATATCCGTATCAAAGGGCAGCAGAAGCATATTGTTCCCATTTTCATCAGTGACATGGAAATTTTCAATAACAGCGTCAACACGTTCTTTCAGAAGTTCCATAGTAGGAGCAACAATAAAGATATTTGCCGCCATCTGACGCTGAGTGCCGAGACCGGCAACAACTTCACCGTCTTCATAATTAGGATTTACAGCAACAACGCCATTAAGTCGTCTGATTTTTTCCACACCGGAAATAGTACCGATTTTACCTTCTTTCACAAGCGGAGAAAGCTTGCAGGCGCACATATTATGAAAATACGGATCTGCCCGGTCTTCTATATTTATGTCGCTCATTTTTCCATTAAGAGCATAATTTATAAGAAGCTCCTTTGCATCTATTCCTGTAAGCTCAGATACGATCATATGTTCCTGTGCTCCGTTAAGTCTGAATCCCGGCTCATAAATATATACAGAACCGTTTTCAATAAATGACTGCAGGAAAAGAACGCCGTTCTGAACATTCATTCCACGAAGCATATTTTTAACACTTTCGTCCACCTCGGCTTTATATCGTTCTATGTGTTTTGACGGGAAAATATACGCCGAGGGAAGCTGTGTTATTCCTTTTTGTTCCTTGCTTGTATATCGGTCACACATTGCAACCATAGTCGGATTGCCGTTCTGAATAACATAGTAAATGATTACTTCAAGTCCGTCCATGTATTTTTCAATCAGGATTTTCTTTCTGGCAGAAAAACTGAGAGCCTTTTCAATTGCTGTATCGAGCTGCTGACGATTCTGGCAGATAGAGATTCCCTTGGAGCTTGAACTGTCCACAGGCTTAACAATTACCGGATATTCAATTTTGTCAATTTCATCAAGAGAGTATTCAGGAACAACAGGGACTCCGTATTTGCGGCAGGTATTCTTGAAATTATCCTTTGATATCATTATCTCAAACTGTTCCATTGAAGCAAAGCAAGGATAGTCAAGAATCTCGCATACCTTACAGTAAGAGGGGATAAGTGCTTCTGCAACACCTACCAGAACACCGTCAATATTTTCCTTTTTTACAAGGTCAACAAGTCCGTCAACGTCCATTCCGTCCACATTACAGGGAACATCAGCAAATTTCTTTGCATAGGTCATCGGGTTGTAATCGGTGACATACGTTTTGATTCCCATAAGCTTTGCCTTTTCAATAAGGCTGATAGTTTCCGGATTTGCTCCGATAATCAGTAATTTTTTCATTATAATCACTTTCCTCTGTTTTTAAAACTTTTTAACATAGAAATTACATACTCAAAACTTTCAATGTGCAGCAGTTTTGAGAGCGCAATATAAATTATTATGCCCAGTGGTATTTGTATGCAGAGAGTAAAAATACTGCTAAAGCCTGCAAGCTGAACAAGAAATATCGCTGCTCCCATAA
>JBJERG010000305.1:0-2791 GCA_051882155.1 Ruminococcus sp. | reverse complement strand
CAGGGCAAGACTTGGAGATTCTGAGTGGATGGCAGTATCTTCTGACAAGAAGGTAATTCCTGAGGGTGCAGTGGTAATAGTGGACGATATAGACGGTGCCAGACTGATCGTAACATATGATCCGGAAAAACAAACTATAAACTGATTTTAGGAGGAAACGATAATGATTTATGTTATTTTGGGTTTGATAGTTCTTCTTGTGATTATTTTCGTAACACGTATAAAGATTGTACCTCAGTCAAATATTTTTGTTGTGGAAAGACTGGGAGCGTTTTATAAGGCATGGGAAACGGGCATACACTTCCTTGTTCCCTTTATTGACAGAGTATCAAGGAAGGTTTCCATTAAGGAACAGGTAGTGGATTTTAAACCCCAGGCTGTTATTACAAAGGATAACGTAACAATGCAGATAGATACTGTAGTGTTCTTCCAGATTACCAATGCAGTGCAGTATACCTATGGTGTGGAACGTCCTGTGGCAGCTATTGAAAATTTAACAGCTACAACTCTTCGTAATATCATCGGTGAACTGGAGCTTGACGCAACCCTTACATCACGTGATCTTATAAATACCAAGATCACAGAAACCCTTGACCTTGCAACAGACAGATGGGGCATTAAGGTTATCCGTGTGGAGCTTAAAAACATCCTTCCTCCTCGTGAAATACAGGACGCAATGGAAAAGCAGATGAAGGCAGAACGTGAAAAGCGTGAAAAGATTCTTCGTGCAGAGGGCGAAAAGCAGTATCAGATAACTGTGGCAGAGGGTGAAAAGGAAGCGAGAATCCTGAGAGCAGAGAGTGACAAGCAGACTGAGATCCTTCGTGCTGAGGCTGAAAAGCAGGCAACTATCCTTCGTGCAGACGCTGCACGTGAAGAGAAAATCAGAGTTGCAGCCGGTGAAGCTGAGGCTATCGAAATGGTGCAGAAGGCATATGCAGGAAGTCTTGTTATGCTGAAAAATGCGGCTCCTGATGAAGCCGTACTTCAGCTCAAGGCACTTGAAGCCTTCGGAAAGGCAGCAGACGGCAAGGCAACTAAGATCATTATTCCAAGTGAGATTCAGGGAATTGCCGGTCTTGTAAGCGGAATAAAGGCTGCTGCTGAAGATGTAAAAACCGAAAGCAGCAATAATGCAGAATAATCTTGACATTGCAGGCGAAATGTGATATAATAAAAAATGGAAATGAGGTTCTTCCATAGGCTATGCCTAAAACCGCTTTAATTTATGTATGTAAAGCTGATGACTTCTGCGATTTACGCAGAAGCTGTCAGCTTTTTTGTTTTGGAGGTGTTTGTTATGCTTGTCAGTATCGGGATAATTTTGCTTGTGGGTATGTTTTTAGGTTTTCTTTCAAGAAAGATCAGTCTGCCGCCGCTGGTAGGAATGATTCTTACAGGAATTATAATAGGACCTCATGCCCTTGGACTTATAGACCAGTCCCTCCTTGGAATTTCCGGAGAATTAAGGCAGATAGCTCTTGTGATAATTCTTACCAGAGCGGGACTTTCCCTTGACATAAATCAGCTGAAAAAAGCAGGAATATCCGCACTGCTGATGTGCTTTGTTCCTGCTACCTTTGAGATAGCTGCCACCGTCATATTTGCACCCGTGCTCTTCGGAATATCATACCTGGAAGCGGCACTTGCAGGCTCCGTACTTGCGGCAGTATCGCCTGCGGTAGTTGTGCCGAGAATGATAAAGCTTATTGATGAAGGCTGGGGTACAGACAAGCAGATACCCCAGATAATAGTGGGCGGAGCTTCTGCTGATGATGTTTATGTTATAGTGCTTTTTACGTCTTTTCTTGCAATTCTGTCCGGCGATAGTTTTTCTGCGGTGAATTTTGTTCAGATTCCCACATCAATTATACTTGGAGCATTATTCGGAGCAGCGGTTGGGTTACTGCTTGTGTTTTTCTTCAAAAAGGTTCATATGCGGGACAGTGCGAAGGTAATTGTCATAATATCAGTGTCTTTTCTGACTCTTGGGCTTGAAACCTTTATGGAAGAATACATCAGAATATCAGGACTCATAGCAATAATGGCAATGGGAATGACATTTCTGGCAAGACGAAAGGAGCTTGCAAAAAGACTTTCCGCTAAATACAACAAGCTCTGGATAGCGGCTGAAATAATGCTTTTTGTGCTTGTGGGAGCAGCTGTGGATATAAAGAGCATATTGTCCTATGGTTTGACAGCACTTCTCCTTCTTTTCATAGCAATGCTTTTCAGAATGGCAGGAGTATATGTAAGTCTTTTAGGAACAAGACTGTCTATGAAGGAAAGACTGTTCTGTATGATTGCCTATACGCCAAAGGCAACTGTGCAGGCGGCTATCGGAGCAATACCTTTAAGCGCAGGACTTGACTGCGGAGGTCTGATACTTACACTGGCTGTTCTTGCAATACTGGTAACAGCGCCCTTAGGAGCATTTATGATAGATTTTACATATAAAAAATGGCTCATAAAGAGCGACGTCGACTGATAACAAAGGCTGCTGCATATGGTGAATACGCAGCAGCCGATTTTTTGTAAACATGGAAAAGAAAAAGCAGCCTTCGAATGAAGACTGCTCTTTGGAGGCGCCACCCAGATTTGAACTGGGGATCAGGGTGTTGCAGACCCACGCCTTACCACTTGGCTATAGCGCCGCTGGAGCGGATTACGAGGCTCGAACTCGCTACCTCCACCTTGGCAAGGTGGCGCTCTACCAGATGAGCTAAATCCGCATAATGGCGATCTGGATGGGATTCGAACCCACGACCTCTGCCGTGACAGGGCAGCGTTC
>JBJERG010000304.1:0-14405 GCA_051882155.1 Ruminococcus sp. | reverse complement strand
AATAATAAATATTGCGGATGAAGAAGTAAGAAAGAAGATTGCGAAGCAGCTTTAATAGTATAAATTATGTTTTTTTGGAATAGATACAGTGCCGTTTCTGATGTAATGCGTCAGAAGCGGCTTTTCCTTTATTATCAACGGAAATGTAATAAGGGCGCTTCTAAAAAACAATTCAACCGTAATCTGTGGCATATCTGACGGGTTTGGAATATACAGAAAATTCCTTAATAAAAAGATTATATCTTTGCTATTGCAAATTAAAAAAATATATGATATAATTTATTGATATGGGCAATGCAGAGGAATGGAGGCAGCTATGAAAAAAATAACCATAGTAACCGGGCATTACGGCACGGGAAAAACAAATTTCGCTGTAAACATGGCAATAAATCTTGCCGGCAGCGGAGAAAAAGTGACAATAGTTGATTTTGACATAGTAAATCCTTATTTCCGTACAGCGGATTTTGAAAAGATGTTCCGGGAAAAAGGCGTCACACTTGCAGCTTCGATGTATGCAAATACAAGCCTTGATATTCCCGCTATATCCTTTGATATTGAAAGAATGGCGTATGAGCCGGGATATCTTATCATAGATGTTGGGGGCGACGACGCAGGTGCAATAGGTCTTGGCAGATATGCTGACGCCCTTATGCAGTACAGGGAAGATCTTGATATGCTGTATGTTGTAAACTGCTACAGGTATCTTACGAAGGATACGCAGGAAGCTTTGCAGCTCATGTATGAGATAGAAGATGTCTCAAAAATGAAGCATACAGGTATAATAAATAATTCGAATCTGGGAAAGGAAACCACATCGGAAATAATTCTGAGAAGTATTCCTTATGCAGAAAAGATTGCAGAAAAGGCTCATCTTCCTCTTGCAGGAAATGTTTACAGAAAGGATCTTGATATGCAGGTACCGAATGGTATTCCCTGTGAGGTCTATGTAAAGCCTGTCTGGGAAGATTGAATGATAAAGGAGGTTTAGATACATGGAAAAGATGCAGGTTCGATTTGAACGCTGTAAGGGCTGCGGTCTTTGTGTAACAGCCTGCCCTAAGAAGCTGGTTGCTATCCAGAAGGAGAAGCGTAACGAAAAGGGCTATTTTACAGCAGTCTGCACTGACCAGGATGCTTGTATATCATGTATGATGTGTGCAATGATGTGTCCCGATTGTGCTATAAAAATTGAGAAATAAAAGGAAGTGAATTTATCGTGGAAAGAAGTCTTATGAAGGGTAACGAGGCACTGGCAGAAGCTGCTATCCGCTGCGGCTGCAAATGTTTCTTTGGTTACCCCATCACACCTCAGACAGAGCTTTCAGCTTACATGGCTAAGCGTATGGAAAAGGCAGGCGGCGTATTTTTGCAGGCTGAGTCTGAAATTGCCGCTATAAATATGGTGCTTGGCGCAGCTTCAACAGGCGTTCGTGCCATGACATCATCTTCATCACCGGGTGTATCCCTTAAAGCAGAGGGTATCTCTTATATGGCAGGTTCAGATCTGCCGGCGGTTATCATAAACGTACAGAGAGGCGGCCCCGGCCTTGGTTCAATTCAGCCGGCACAGTCTGATTATTTCCAGGCTACAAAGGCTATGGGTCACGGCGATTTCCATATTATGGTATATGCTCCCTGTTCCGTTCAGGAAATGGTTGATACTGTAACACTGGCGTTTGACAAGGCTGATGAATACCGTACACCTGTTATGATCCTTGCAGACGGTCTGCTGGGTCAGATGATGGAGCCTGTAACATTCCCGGAGCCTAAGACAGAACTGCCGGATAAATCCGACTGGGCAGCCTGCGGTCATAAGAATGAGCGTGAGCATCACATCATCAATTCTCTGTTCCTTGATGCTCCGCTGCTGGAGGCAAAGGTTGTAGAGCGTTTTGAGCGTTACAAGAAGATTGAGGAAAATGAAACAGACGCAGAACTTTATATGTGCGACGGTGCAGAACTTGTTATAACAGCTTATGGCGCATCTGCACGTGTTGCAAAGTCTGCTGTTACAAAGGCAAGAAATGAAGGCATTAAGGTGGGTCTTTTCCGTCCCAAGACCCTCTGGCCTTTCCCTGTAAAGGAACTCCGTGAGGCAACAAAGGACGCAAAGAAGATCCTTGACGTTGAAATGTCAATGGGTCAGATGATCTATGATGTAAAGCTTGCTACAGAATGCCGCATTCCTACAGAATTTTTCGGCAGAACAGGCGGCGTAATCCCTACACCTGCTGAGGTGTATGATGAAATCATTAAGCTTACAGGAGGTGCGCAGTAATGGCAGTTGTATTTGACCGTCCAAAGTCTTTGCTGGACGTTTCCACACATTTTTGTCCCGGCTGCGGACATGGTATAGTTCACCGTCTGGTGTGCGAGGTTCTTGATGAAATGGGTGTTATCGGCGATACTATCGGCGTTGTACCGGTTGGCTGTTCCGTAATGTCCTATAACTATTTTGGCTGTGATGTTATCGAAGCTCCTCACGGACGTGCTCCGGCTGTTGCAACAGGTGCAAAGCGTGTGAATCCTGATAAGATCGTATTTACATATCAGGGTGACGGTGACCTTGCCGCTATCGGTACAGCTGAAACTGTTCACGTAGGCACAAGAGGCGAGAATATCGTTATCATCTTTATAAATAATACAACCTATGGCATGACAGGTGGACAGATGGCTCCCACCACACTTCCGGGTCAGGTTACACAGACAACACCCTTCGGCAGAAATACTGACACAGCAGGTTTCCCGATACGCATCTGTGAAATGATGTCCACCCTCAGCGGCGTTGCACTTGCACAGCGTGTTGCAATAGACAGCGTACCCCATATTCGTGAGGCTAAGAAGGCTATCCGCAAGGCATTTGACAATCAGGTTGCAAAGCGTGGTCTGTCTATTGTTGAGGTTCTTTCCACCTGTCCTACAAACTGGGGACTTTCACCGGATAAGTCAATGGATTTTGTAAGAGAGCAGATGATCCCTTATTATCCTCTTGGAGTATATAAGGATAAGGCAGCAGAAGAGGAGGCAGCGAAGTAATTATGACAACAGAAATTATTTTAGCAGGCTTCGGCGGACAGGGTATTCTTTTCACAGGTAAGATTCTGGCATACTGCGGACTTATGGCAGGCAAAGAGCTTTCATGGCTGCCTTCATACGGTCCTGAAATGAGAGGCGGTACAGCCAACTGTTCCGTATGTATTTCTGATGAGCCTATCGGTTCACCGCTGATTGCAAATCCGGATATTCTCATTGCAATGAACGGTCCGTCCTATAATAAGTTCATTGACGCAGTAAAGCCCGGCGGTCTTGTGCTGGTTGACAATTCCGTTGTAGATGAAGAATGCAGAAGAACAGACATTACTTATGTTTCAATGCCTGCAACAGATATTGCTTCTGAAAACGGCATGAACGGCAGCGCAAACATGATTCTTATGGGCAGAATGCTTAAAGAAAGCGGTCTTTTTGATATGGATACTGTACGCAAGGCAATGGAGAAGTGCATTCCTCCGAAACGTGCAAACCTTATTGAGGTAAACATGAAGGCTGTTGAAATGGGTGCAGAGAGCAAAAACTAAATAGTAAATGAAAACGAGCCGTCATAAGCTCGTTTTTATTTTTGAAGAGAGATATTTCCTGGAATGATGAATTGCAGGAAATATTTTTATTTTATGTGTAACATTTTTTTAAGTCGTGTGTATACATAGATGAACGGCTAAGACAGCCGGGTAAATTAAATTTTGGAGGTATATTTAATTATGGAAGAAAGATTTGTAAAAGCAAGTGAACTTTTGGGAAGAGAGGATTTTGCTGAAAAGCTGAAGCTTGTAGAAAGTCCGGAAGATGTACAGAAGCTTTTTGCAGACAATGGAGTTGAGCTTTCTCTTGAGGATATTGAGAATATGGCTATGGAATCCATGAAAAATGCAGATGACGGAGAAATTGATGAAGATGATCTGGACAATGTTTCCGGAGGATTTGTTACAACAGCTTGCTTTGTTATTGGAGGAGCAAGCCTTTGCTTCTATTCCAGTGTAGGCTATCACAAGCTTAAAAGATGGTACAATAACAGATAAGAAAAAGGAGAGAATGAAAAATGAACAGATATGATAAGATCAAAGAATTAATGAGCAGCACTGAATTCACTGAAAAGCTTGCAATGCTTTCAACAACAGAAGAAATTCAGGCTTTATTTTCAGAAAACGGCGTTGAGATGACTTCGGATGAAATAAACGAGATGTTTGAAATGGCTTACCGTTTAAATGAAAATTCCGGTGAATTGTCAACCGATGAACTTGATGATGTTGCGGGCGGCGCTTTAAAAGCTTACATTAAACCATTTCTTAGTGGTTGTACATTTGGCTGGAATGCCGGCAAAAAGTTTGAGAACTGGCTGTATACCAAATTCGGTATTTGATATTGCATGATTCGGAGATATTATTATGAATAATACAGAATTATTGCTTAATGATGAGGAATTTAACAAAAAGCTTGACTGTGCTGAAACAGATGAGGAGATAATTTCACTTTTTGCTGATCATGGTGTTACTGTTACAAAGGCTGATCTTGCTGCCTTTGATGCCTGTGATGAAAGTGCAGACGGTGAAATATCAGAAGAGTCATTGGATCAGGTATCCGGCGGAGCGCTGGCATGGATCGTCAGAGAACTTCTGAAAAAAAGAAAAAACAGACCACATCACGGCGGCGGCGGACGACTTTTCTGATCCGGTTCGGTGATACTTAATTATAATTACTGAGAGAGCTTATGCAGATTTACGTGCTGCTTAAGCTCTCTTTTTATATTTTCAGAATGCTGAAACCTTTTTTACACATTATGCGTCTATATAATTGAAAGGCAGAAAAAATGCCTTTGCGTCTTACGGTGCAGACGTCATAATGAGATTACACACAAATATGAATGAAGGAGGAAAATAAAAACATGATAAGAAAAAAATTAACGCTAAGTGCAGCCGCTTTAATGATACTTATGTGCTCTGCCTGCAATAGCAGTGATGCAGGAACCGGCGATGCAGAAACAAGTAAAAGCGAGATAGAGCTTAGTGAGGAAAGCGGTGATGTACCTGCAGCTGAATCATTTGCCGATGAAAAAATAAATGAGAATGCAGAACAGAGAATTTTTGATTCTGAGGAAAGTAATGTGCCGGAATCGAATTATGAATATCCTCAGAATATTGAAGATGAAGCGGAATATGACAAATAAATTATTAAATAAAAACAGCATGACAGGTTTCCCCGTCATGCTGTAATTTATCATCATTGCAATATTTTTATTCAGTTACAGGCAGTGATGCAAGCTTGTTTACCATGTATTTCAGAAGAGCCTGGCTGTCACCGGAGTTGATGTTTCCGTCAAGTACGCAGTCTGCATTTGCCAGCTGCTGAGCATTAAACTGGATAATGCCTGCTATATACTTGTTGAGGTAAACGATATCTACCATGGAAACAGTTTCATCAAGATTAATGTCGCCATAGAGTGCGTTGATATCAATGTTGTTTGTTGTTGTGGCAGTAGTAGTGGTGGTTGTTGTATCGGAACTTGATGCTGTTGTCTTGCTGGATGCTGTATCAGAGGTTGTGGTGGAATTCTTTGTTGTTGATGTTGTGGTTGAAGATGAAGGCTGCTCGCTGGTGCTTGTTGAAGCAGTTGTGTTTGTTGTAGTAGTGGAAGTTGTTGTTGGAGCAGAACCATTATTTCCGTAAACCATGTAGAACAGGTTAGCTGAATCAGCCTTTGCAATTGTATGTGCGCCTGCAGCAACATCTGCAGTGATGATACCGTCACCATTAGCTGTGTACTTTGTACCGTCGATCTTGATAGTAGCTGCGGGTTCAACGAATACCAGAGTGATCTTGCCGTCCTGTGTATTTGTGAAACCGATTGAAGTAGCAGATTCCATCTTGAGGCACTGTGTAAGGGTCTTGCCGTCATAATTTAC
Source organism: Ruminococcus sp. (assembly GCA_051882155.1). Classification (GTDB taxonomy): domain Bacteria; phylum Bacillota; class Clostridia; order Oscillospirales; family Ruminococcaceae; genus Ruminococcus_C. Next base: position 8,451 of record JBJERG010000304.1, on the reverse strand, counting down.
AGTACCCTTTGAAGATGAAAGGTTACCGCTGATTGTGAAGAATGTACTGTTCAGACCATTCTCTGTGAAGTTGTGGATAACATCACCTGCAACAGGAATATTTGAAGAAGATGTTGTTTTGGAAGTAGTAGTTGTTGTTGTGCTGTTTCCGCCGCTTGTTGTAGTAACGGTAGGCTGAGTAACGATAGGTCCGGAACCGCCTTTGAAGTGATAACCCATAGATTCGTACTGACCTGTTGTTTCAGCAAAACCAGCAGTATTGATGCTGCCGTCAGCGTTTCTCCATGCGGTGTGGAAATCTGCACCCATAGCCGGAACGTCCAGTGTGATGAAGTCGGATACAGCAGGAGTAACAATGTCACCTGTCTTGTCGCCGTTTGCAATGTTTACTCTGTCAGAAACTTTGTAATACTTGCTGTTGTAGTAAATGGAATTTGCAATAGTACCAACAAACTTGTCATTGCTTAACTTGATACCGGCAGCACCTGTGTTGGAAACCTTGTCTGTGTTGATGTAAGACATGATGTTTGTGAAGTCGCAGCCGTCATCTGTGCAGCGGTATACCATGTAGTTGGACTTGCCGTTGCCGCCTACGCCGTTATTGTAAGCTGTACAGTCAGTCAGGCTTTCCAGCTTCGGATTGTTATTGTCAGTGAAACCGCAGTTGAGGTTTTCAAATGCAAGACAGTTCTTTACAACGTGGGGAGAACCTACGCCTGCACCGCCCAGCTTGAAGCCGTTGCCGTCGCAGTCGCCGTATCCTTCGCCAAACTCTGTGAAACCGTTTCTGAATGCAACGCAGTTCTGAAGGGTTACAACACCAATCGGACCTGTTTCTGTTTTAGCGTAAAGATCCCAGCCGTCGTCACTGTTGCAGTATGCCATACAGCCGTCAAATACGTTGCCCTCACCGCAGGTCAGCTTAGCAGCAAAGCCGTCAGCATTTTCCATGGTTGCGTCATCGCAGTTATTCTTTGATGTGCAGTTCAGAATTGTGTTATAGGACGGCCATTCAGCAACTGTTGCTGCGCTTGTGTTGTAACGTGAAACCTGAAGACCTGTATCCTGGTTGTCATTGAATACCATCATTTCGATAATATTGTTATTACCGGAAAGCAGCATACCGTTGTCAGCAGCCTTTGTGATCTCAAAGCCGTAGAAGTGCCAGTAGTCACCGTCAAGTACAAAACCACGTACAGAGGGATTTGCTGCACCCTGACCGGAGAAGTCGAATGTTACATCAGCACCGTTATAAGCTTTGATAGTCTTGTAAGCACCTGCTGAACCGCTGTTGTTTGAATCAATCAGAATCTGTGAATCAAACTTATATGTACCCTCAAGCAGGTAAATTGTGTGACCTGCTGAAATTGAGGCAATAGCTGCCTGAACGTCCATAGGATCGCTTATTGATTTACCTGAACCTGTTGCACCGGGTGCGCAGAAGATATCTCCGTCAGAGGGAGTATCACTTGTTACCGGCGGCTTTACTGTTGTTACAGATGTTGTGGTAGTCTTGCTTGTAGTGCTTGTAGTTGTAACAGTTGTAACAGAAGGAGTTGTTACTACAGAACCGCCGCTTGAGAAACCGCTGCCGATAGCTGAAACCTGGGAAGTATAAGCCTTGATAGCTGCCATAAGCGGCTGATTTACAGCGTAATCTGCGTCATCAACTTCATTATTGAATGTCCAGTCGAAGTCGCCGCCGCCCTGACGTCCTGCCTTTGCCATTACAACAGAAGGAACATCAGCTGCTGCATCGGGAGTATAGCTGTACATAACGCTACTATTGGTATCAAAGTTATTATAGGTGTTGCCGCCCTGCTTTGAAGTTACAGAAGACGGAACCTTTTCATCTCTTGAAGAAGCAACATAAGCGTCAAATTCTACATTATCGTCCTGATATGAAGTAAATGCCTTCTGACCTTCCATGTAGTTGCCGAATGCCTTGATTGTACCGCCGTCTTCGCTGGAGAATGTACCCTTGCCTGTAGAGGGGTCAATATCGTTGCCCTGCATAGAGGTAAGCATGGGGTACTTGCAGTTTCTGAAATAGTTGTTTTCAGAGAATACGGAAGAACCGAGAGTTGAACCAATGCCGTACTTTGCATTGCCGTCGTAGTAATTGTTATAAACGTGTGCAGAATAATATCTTACACGTGGATGTCTTGAATCGGAGTGGTCATACCAGTTGTGGTGGTATGTGATGTACAGGCCCTCTGTTGTGCCTTCGCTCAGACCCAGCAGATTGCACTTTCCGTTATCCCAGAAGTGGTTATATGAGAATGTGACATAGGTTGACTTCTTGCAGTCCAGTGCGCCGTCACCCTTAGCCTGGTCAGCGTCGCCGCCTGCCATGCCGTAGAACATATCACAGTTATGTACCCAGATGTGGTCATTGCCCTGCTGGAGAGTGATATTGTCACCTTCGGAACTGTCAACCAGCATTACGCCGATGTTTCTGATCTCACAGTTGGACATATTCTTGACCTTGATGCCGAATCCGGAAACTACAGCGTCATTGCCGATACCCTCAAGGGTAATAGCTCCAACGCCCTTGCCGCCGCCGTCAATAGTCAGGTCACCGCCCATTGATGAAACACCATTGGGATCAGTTACTGTACCGATAATACGGATAGCAATAGGTGTGCTGTCATAGCCCTTCTTGTAAGCGTTCAGAATCTCCTGAATGCCGGTAACAGTTGTCTTTGTACCCTTTGAATCGGTTGCAACGTCCATTGTAACAGAATCTTTGGTTGCCTCTGTAACGTAGAGAACTTTTGCGCCTGCTTTCAGAGTACCGTCTGCATTGTAAGCGCCGAGAGCCTTGCTGTCGCTGTAGAATGCAAAACCGGTTCTGTCATGTGCTGCAGAAGTTACAGCAGTTTCAGCTGCTGCAGAAGTCATCTCAGAACCGCTCTTTGTAGGAACGATCTTCAAAGTGTGGTTTCCTGCCTTGATGCCCACTGCGTCAGCACGGAAAGAACCGTCCTTGTACTGGCGGATAAGCATGGAATCCAGCTGAACGCCGTCGCAGTAAACATTATATCCGTCTGCACCGTCTACCGGAGCCCAGACTGCATAAGCAGCTTCCTCATAACCCTTTGATGCTATTACGGATACTGAGCTGCCGGCTTCAACAATCGGCATCTCCGCAGCAGGAGCAGATGAGATATCAGAGCTGTCAAAAGCCTGAACATTCATTGCAGCCATAGCAGATGCCAGCGTGCTTGCTGCCATTACAGCAGCAAATGTTCTTTTTGCGTATTTCTTAATTTCCATTGGTTTAACCTCCTAATTTATAAAACCAATTTTTTCCTCGGCAGATGTCCGGCAAAAAAGCCGAATCTCTACAGTCTAATTATAATACCGCTAATTTTTTTTGTCAACAGCAATTTTTCACAAATAACTATTCATTGTTTGTGCTGTTTGCATAAAAAACACTTCGAATGTTGGCTGAAATGACTACTATTCAGTTTCGAACGTTTCACAAACTATGACAAAAAGGTTACAAAAAAGTTCTCTGCAAATATGTTGTCGAAAACGGTTGACAAAATAGTTTGCGTAATATATAATGATAATAATATATATAAGGTAAATCCTTGAAGCTTTGCCGCTTCCGATGTTTTTAACGGAAAGCGGCTATAATAAAGAAAGAATGAATGAGTGAATGAAAGGATGATCGTTTTGAACGAAAACAACAATCAGCAGTATGGAAAACGAAGCAGCACAGCTTCTGCGCCAAGACCTTCTAAAGAAGAGCTGCACAGACAGATGCAGCAGTCCTTGTCCGGTTCTCAGAAAAAAAGTCAGCCGGCGCCGGGACGCAGAGCATCAGGCAGCGGCAAAAGTGTATCGCAGCTTTCCGGAAAGCAGAATGCTGCACAGGAAAGAAGGCGTTCTGCCCCTCCGAAAAATACAAATCAGCCAAGAACAGCTGCTGATGAAAAAATGGAAAAAATGCGCAGAATAAAGGAATCAATGAATTCTGTGGATAATCCTTCCGGAAAAACAAGAAGACAGGCAGCGCCGTCTTCAACTGCTGCTGAGGCTCAGAAGTATGTACAGCGTCAGTCAGCGCCGAAGAAGAGAAGCCGCAGTGTATCCGATACCTATGACTATGAAATTCCGAGGGATTACAGTCAGAAGAAAAATTACTATAATGCCCAGGCTGCTGCTGAAAGAAAGAGCAAAGCAGGTATAATAACTGTGTTTGCTGTTATAATGGTAATTGTTGCCATTTATTTTGTGGGAATGATCATGTGCAGCAAGGGATTTCTGCCAAATACCTATATGAACGGCGTTGATATCAGCGGTATGACCATGGACGAGGCGCAGCAGGCGGTTATACATGAAGGCGAAGTTCAGGGTCTTACATTTATAAAGAAAAACGGCGATGAAGTGAATTTCAATGGTGAAGAGTTCGGTTCCGCTATTACTCTTGCTGACGATACGGCATTTAAAGAGGCAGCATCTCAGAATACATTCTTATGGTTTACAAATTATTTCGGAAAATCCGAATATGAAACAAAGCTTGTAAACACCTATGACGAAGATAAGCTGGGAAATCTTATCAGCACATATAAATGGGGCAGTGCGCCGCCTACAGACGCCTATCTTCAGAAGCAGACCGACGGAACATATGTGGTTGTTCCTGAAGACGACGGAGATATGATCGATGTGGATGTGCTTGTAGAGTATGCCCTTGAACAGGTAAGAGGCGGAAATACTGTAATTTCTCTTGAGGACTGTGACTGCTATCTTAAAGCCGAGGTTACAGCAGTGAGCCTTCAGGCAGCCTGTGAGGAAGCAAATTCCATGTCAGGTCTTACAATTACATATGACTTTGAGGACCGTGAAGAGGTTCTGGATTCTGCAACAATTGTGGAATGGGTATCATCAGACAGCAATGGTGAGATCACAGTTGATGAGAATGCTGCAAAAGCATGGGTACAGGCAAATATTGCTGATAAATACGATACATTTGTGGCAGGATATACAAGAACCTTCAAGTCCACTCTTCAGGGTTCCGTTGAACTTCCTCTTGGTTCTCAGGGAATATACGGCTGGAAGACAAATGTTGATGAAACTACAAGTGAACTTATTGATCTTATCAAGGCAGGAGAAAGCGTAACGGTTGAGCCTGTCTATAAGCAGAAGGGATACTGTCGTGGAACTGATGATATCGGCAATACCTATATTGAAGTTGACATCACAAACCAGCACGTATGGTATTATAAAAACGGATCTCTTGTAATGGACAGTGACTGCGTAACAGGTACCCAGACAAATCCCGACAGAGCAACACCTACAGGCGTATTCCAGCTCTGGTCAAAGGAAAGTCCAAGAGTGCTGAAGGGTCCGGGATATGAAACTACTGTACAGTACTGGATGAACGTTTCATGGTGCGGCGTTGGTCTGCATGACCTTAATCGTTCTGCCTACGGCGGTGATATATATATGTATAATGGTTCACACGGTTGTATAAATCTTCCTGTTGATTTTGCAAAGCAGCTGTTTGATGTTGTAAGTGTAGGCATACCGGTTCTTATTATTCCGTAAAAAACGGCTGCTGCGTCATGAGATGCGGCAGCCTTTTCAGTACTGAAAAAAAGGAGAAAAAATAATGTATTTTTATGATGATGACACACAGGGATTTATTGAAGACAATGATATAAAATTTATTCGTATGTCATTCAGTGATATTCTGGGCAATATGAAAAATATTGCTATTATGCCGTGTGAACTTACACGTGCAATAGAGTATGGCATACCTTTCTATACAGCAGATGTTCTGGAGAAAAAACCCTCTACTCTTATGCTCAGACCGGATACGGATTCTCTTTCCGTTCTGCCATGGCGTCCTCAGACAGGACGGGTTGTGAGGTTTTTCTGTAATATTTTTAACAAGGACGGAACTCCCTATGCCGGCGATCTGAGAAGAAATCTTGGACTTACTGTTTCAAAGCTGAAGGAAATGGGTCTGCAGTGCAAAATCAGTACAAGATGCGAGTTTTATCTTTTCAAAACCGATATGGACGGCAATCCCACAAAAATACCTTTTGATAACGGAGGATATCTGGACATTGCACCTCTTGACAAGTGTGAAAATGCCCGCCGTGAGATATGCCTTTCACTTGAAGAAATGGGACTTAATCCTATTTCCTCATGCCATAAGTCCGGTCCCGGACAGAATGAGATCGATTTTGCCAGCAGTGACCCTCTTACTGCAGCGGATAATATGATGCACTATAAGGCAGTTGTAAAAACAATAGCAGCATCAAACGGTCTTTACGCTTCCTTTATGCCTAAGCCGCTGCCAGATGAAATAGGCAGCGCTCTGAAAATTTATATCAGTATTACAAGGGACGGCAAGCCTCTTCTGGGCGGTAATTGCCCAGAAGGAATGGCATTTGCAGCCGGAATAAAGAAGTATCTTCCGGAATTTGCCTTGTTTATGAATTCCACTGAAAATTCCTATCAAAGACTTGACGCAATGAAAAAGGACGGTACCCTTCATGTAATGGAAAACATTGAGATACCCGGATGCGACCCGGAGCTGGAAATACGCTCAGCCGATGCCTGCTGTAATCCGTATCTTACAATGCAGCTGCTTCTGGAAGCTGGCATGGAGGGCATGAAAAAGGGTCTTATGTTTAATGAAGATGAAGAGCCTGCCCTTCCGGAAACCCTGGAGGAAGCAATGAAGCTTACTTCAGAAAGTGAATTTATAAGCCGCTATGTACCGACTGTATGTACTGAGAATTTTCTCAGAAGGAAAAACATGAATAATAATTGATTATACCGGCAAATCGGAAAGGAGTGGATAAACTTGAGGAGCAAACGTGCTTTGATAGTTACCGGTATTACAGAATCAGGCTCGGGAGTTGTGCCGTTTCTCAGGCAGTGCGGTTTTTCCGATGTTTGTACAGCAGTGAGCGGAGATGAAGCAAGAAGATGCACAGTACAGGATAATTTTGACCTTATCCTGATAAATATGCCCCTGACAGATGAGATGGGCGACAGGCTTGCGGTTCAGATGAGCAGCAGTACAAGTGCCGGAATAATACTTCTTTGCCGTGCAGACGCTGCTGATGAAATAGGCTGCCGTACCAGTGACCACGGTGTGTCGATTATTACCAAGCCGATTCATAAGTCAGCTTTTCATCAGGCTATAAGCTCGGGAATGTCTGTCAGAAATCGTCTTGTCTGTATGAAACAGGAAAATGTAAGGCTCCAGAATAAGCTTCGGGAAATGCGTATTGTTTCAAGAGCAAAGTGCCTTCTGATAGAAAAAAAGTCTATGACTGAAAAGGAAGCTCACAGATATATTGAAAAGCTTGCCATGGATACAAGGCGTACCAGGGAAAAGACGGCGGAGGAAATTATTTCAATGCTGTAACATTTCTCATCAATCTGCATATAATATAAGGACACGGACAGAGAATAATAATGCCGCCGGAAGCTGCTTTGTTGTTCTCTGTTTTTGTCATATATTTTACAGGAGGCTTTGTTATGTGCGGAATATGCGGAATGGCTGGATTTGCCGGAGATATGCGTGAGAAACGTAATGTGCTTATCAGAATGCAGAATGCCCTTGAAAAAAGAGGTCCCGACGACAGCGGAATATTTGACGAGGAAAAAAACTGTATAATGGCTCACAGACGCCTTGCGGTCATTGATCCGGAAAAGGGAAAGCAGCCTATGACAAGGACATACATGGGTGAAAGCTATACTATAGTATATAACGGCGAACTTTACAATACAAAAGAGCTTCGTTCAGAGCTTCTGACTCTTGGAGCAGTATTTGAAACGGACTGCGATACTGAGGTTGTGCTGTGGGGCTATATTTTTCTGAAGGAGGAATTCCTTTTAAAATGCAACGGTATTTTTGCATTTGGAATATGGGAGCATACGGGAAAAAGGCTTTTCCTTGCAAGGGACAGAATGGGCGTTAAACCACTTTTCTATGCTGAAACAGACTCGGGTCTTGCCTTTTCCTCCGATGTGAATTCTCTTCTGGAAAATGAAGAGATCCCACATGAAATAGATATAAAAGGGCTTTCTGAGATCATTCTTATGGCACCCGGCAGAACGCCTGGATACGGTATTTTCAGAACTGTGAGAGAGCTGAAACGTGCAGAATATGCGGTTTATGACCAAAATGGACTCCGTAAATCAATCTACTGGCAGCTTAAAGCAAAGCCCCATACTGATAATTTCAGGCAGACGGCAGAGTGCGTTCGTTTTCTTGTGGAGGACGCTGTAAAAAGACAGCTTGTATCTGATGTTCCGCTGGGAACCTTTTTGTCGGGAGGACTTGATTCAAGCATTATCTCATCTGTTGCAGCCTCTGAATACAAAAAGCAGGGAAAGGTACTGGATACCTTTTCCCTTGACTATAAGAGCAATGATATTTATTTTAAGGAAAGCCGTTTTCAGCCTACAAGTGAT
>JBJERG010000303.1:0-2810 GCA_051882155.1 Ruminococcus sp. | reverse complement strand
TCTGCGGAGGGCGACCAGCATTTTTGAAAAATTGCTGGACCAAAAAACTTTTATTTACTCCATAAGTCTTTCTCTCATCTGCGCCAGCAGCTTCTTCTCCCGGCGTGATACCTGTACCTGGGTCATTCCAAGAATCTGCGCTGTTTTCGTCTGGGTGAGATTCTGAAAATATCTCAGCTTCAGCAGTTTCTGATCTTCTTCGGAAAGCAATGCCATGGTCTGTCGAAGGGCTATCTGATCGCCGATCGCCTTGTCCGGTGCCGGAACAGGAATGTCAAGCTGTTCATCATCTCCGTCATCACCTACTGTCAGTGATATAGGTGCTTGTGTCACACATAGCGCCTGTGCGGCATCTTCTTCACTGATCCCTGCAAGCTCGCTGAGCTGCGAAAGCGTTGGCTCCTGCCCATATTTTTTTATGTAGGTTTCCTGTAGCCTCCTCAGACGCATGGCGCACTCTCTCATGCGTCGGCTAACCTTTATGGTTCCTCCGTCACGAAACAGCCTTTTAAGCTCTCCCAGTATAACCGGTACCGCATAGGTTGAAAACTGTACGCCTCTTTCCGGATCGAAGCCCTTTACTGCCTTCATTAAACCTAAACAGCCGGTTGAATACAGCTCCTCATATTCTATACCACGGCCCCGGAATCTGTTTGCACAGTGATGCACAAGTCCCAGATGATCCTCTGCCCGAAGCATATCTGCCTTCAGCCTGTCCTTCATGAGGTGCCTCTGAGTTTTTTCCGCATTATGACTGTAGTGCCTGCACCTAATTTGCTCCGGACATGGACATTATCCATAAAGCTCTGCATGACAGCAAAACCAAGTCCTGCCCTTTCCTCATTTGCTGCAGTGGTAAACAACGGCTCCATTGCTTTTTCAACATCAGCAATGCCGCAGCCCTTATCCTTTACTCTTATGTATACCTCACGGTCTGCAAGCAGCTTTATGCACAGCTCAACGTCACCCTCTGCATTTCTGTAACCGTGCACTATGGAATTGGTAACAGCTTCGGAAACGGCGGTTCGTATATCCGCAAGCTCTTCTATTGTAGGATCTGCCTGTACGAGAAATGCGGATACAATAGCTCGTGAGGTCTGTTCATTTACCGATATTCCGGGAAAGCTGATCCTTACAAAATTTTCTGTTTTCAACTTAAATTCTCCTTTCTGTTCGGGGAATGTTCGATCCTTGCTATACGTTCTATTCCCGAAAGCTTCATAACACGTCTTATATGAGGCGGCGGATTCCATATGGCAGTGGTTCCGCCTATTCCTCCCATAATCTTGCATCGTCCCAGTATAAGCCCTATCCCTGAGCTGTCCATGAATGTCACACCGCCAAAATCAAGAGCAAGCTTTTCAGGCTGCTGCTCCGATATTGCAGTATCTATCTCCTCACGGATAATACGTACACTGTGATGATCAAGCTCTCCGCTGAGTGCCGCAATAAGGCAGGTTTTGTCATTTTGCAGAGCTACCGTCATAACCAAGTCGCCTCCTCTGATTTTTTTACGGTATATTCATATTGTACCTCTGTATTCCTGCGAATGTTGTCGCAAATATGCAGCAGTGACGCTTTTCTATCGCAAAAAACGACAATAAGTTTTCTCTATACCTCTAATTATAAAGAAGAAGCTGTTGCACCAATACAAAAGGTGCAACAGCTCCGTTTTTATTACAGTTATTCAATTGGAACATCTACTGACTGAACTGTCTCAGTATCAATTGGCGTAATATTCAGAGTATAGTCATCAACACTTCCCTGAACTGTTACAGCTTTTGTGAAATCATTCCCGCAAATACAGGTAACAGTATAAGACCCGTTTCTTACAAGTTCATCTGTAATGTCAATAGCAAAATCATCATCGGTAGTTGCTTTGAGCCAAAGACGATTTTCAGCATCACATTCTGCAAAAAAATCCGTATCAGGATCTTCAAATATATAGAATGTTGTTTCCGTTTCAGCAACATCAGATTGCTCTGAATAATCTCCTCCCTCAATTTCACAGTAGAATGTGTTACCCTCCTGAGAAACAGATGCTGTCAACTCTTCGCCGTTGACAAAAATCTTCATCGACTTCCAAAGTTCAGAATTTGCTGCAGCATGAATTCCTATTGCAGATGCAAACAGCAATGAAACTGCTGCGGCACATATAACGGCTGTACGCTTTTTCTTCCTTACGTTCATGATAATCTTTCCTTTCTGCGTATCATCTTTCATTTTTTCTAAGGCACGTTCTCTGACAGCAGCGGAAACATCTTTATCAAGTGAAATCTCCTGCAATAAATATTGTTTTTTCCAGTTATGTTTCATTTTTAAAACCCCTTTCTGTCAGAAAAGCTTTTAGTTTTTTTCGTGCACGAAACAATTTTGTCTTAGCGTTTGAATCAGTGATGGAAAGTCGTTCTGCCAGTACATTAAGCTGTTCACCATAAAAATAATATCGGACAATCAGCTCCTGTTCCGTAGAAGAAAGCATATCAAGTCCCTGCTGCAAAAGGTTCATATCCTCAAGCCATTCTATTGAACTTACAATATCCGTATCCGCAGCGAGTATGTCTTCAAATTCGCAAAAATCAGGTCTTGCATGAATAGTTCGCAGTCGGTTTTTTGCAAGATTCCTTGCAATCGCTGCAAGATATGGACTTACGGGACGGCTTTGATCCAGAACATCCAGATTCTGCCATAGTTTTACAAAAACATCTGCCGTCATTTCCTCTAAGTCCTCCTCTGTGCAATATCCGCCTGTCATATTGAAGAGAATGGTATATACATATCCTGAATAATCTGATATGAGCTTTTCAATG
>JBJERG010000302.1:0-2811 GCA_051882155.1 Ruminococcus sp. | reverse complement strand
ACCGTTGTCTGCACTCATTGCCTTTAGAACGAAATTGTTGTCGGCATATGATCGGATATAGTAGTAATTTCCGCCGCCTGCAAATTCAGAAAGAACCCATTTCTGGGACTTGAAATGACCTGTAGACCACTGTTGAACATTTGCATTTTCAGACATATTGCCTGCCTCAATGTCCATGACCATTTTGGAGTTTGCATTTTCAAATTCATATACAACGCTTGTATCCATCCTGCAGCCAGGGTCACTGACAGGTTCCATTATCCAGTCCTGGCAGTTTGCGCCGTTTACTGTCCACTGCTGAACATTGTCGCCGGAGCCTTTGCCGCCATTTGCTATTTCAATTGCCGATGCGCCCTTTGTTATTTTAGTACGAATCTTGCAGGAACCGTCTGCATTCTTAGTGATCATGAATTTCTGGTTATCGCCGCCGTTATACTGGTAAATATCAGCATTTGTGCCGTCAGCGGTTTTTTTGCCCGCAATGTCAAGAGCAAATGTTCCGCCATCTCCTACAGCTGAAATAATGCTGTACCAGCCATCTCCCTCATCATACAGCTTCCAGATATCATGTGTAACCCCGTCACCAGTACCCCACTGCTGAACGTTCGTATTATTGGCTGCCTTTGCGCCCTCTACCTGCATATACAAACCGGAGTTTACATTCTTGAAACGCCAGGTTGAACCATTTACGAAAGATGCAGCTGAAACAGCGGAAAAATCAACATGACGCAGGAATGGACAGTCATACTTTTTAGATATCCATCCTGTCATATCTGAATCTGTGATATATTTCAGCCCTGCTGCATTGCTGAATGCTCCGGAATATGTCTGGCAGAATTTTTTAACATCATTGCCGTTTGAAGCATAGGCATTTATCAGGGAATATCCGTAGAGTGAAGCACCTGGATTCAGGTTGCTTGTTACCTTGGGAGAGAAGTTTATCTTAGAGGGTGTACCAGATGTTGATGCGGCAAGATAGGAGTTATTATCTTTAGCCGGATCATTTCCGCCGCCCATCATAAGTGCTTCACGGAGTGTATATCCCTGAAAACGATTGCTTTCGCTGAGAATATCTGAGCCGTCACCGCCGATTATCTGACCGGTGCCCGAACCGTTTGAGCCTTCGCCGTAACCTTCAAAATAGTTATTATAAATATGTCCTGTACCATTGCCGATTTGAGGAGTTCTTCTGACAGTTTTTTCCCAGTCACAGTACATAACGGAGGTGCGGCATCGTGTGGTTTCCGTGTTTTGTGTGCCGTATGCCACAGTCCAGTAACGGTTCTGGAGCTTCAGATAGGAGAGTGTGATATAGTCAGGACTGATTTCGTTATAGCAGCCGTCCGACCAGTTGCTGACAGGAGTATTGATCCAAATGAACTTACCAACCTCGTCCATGCCGTTGCCTGTTCTGTTGTAGCTGAGGGTATTGTTGAATGTGATATGATCAAACCAGACATTTCGTGAGGAGTAAACCTGAATCATTACTTTTCCATTGAGAGTACGGCTGGTTACTCCGAGGTTTCTGAAAACGATGTTGTTGGACGGCTTAACATTCGGATCACCCCAGAAAAGATCAGTCCTCCATTGTATGTCATATACATCATGTGCAGCATAAGAGCCGACAATTGTTTTGTTATCTTTTATAGTCTGATCTTCTTTTGACCAGTCCTTGAAGTCAAGATTTGCGGTTAATACGATCGTCAGCGGATCTGGGTCTTTCATTGCAGCAACCATATCTTCTACCGACGAAACATAGACTACCTCACCGAGCAGACCGCCGATTGTGCAAGCCTTTTCACCGCCTGCCACCTTTGCGTTTGCTGCATATCCTTCGCAGCCGTCAAGATTCAACTTATATTTCTGATAAGCATTGCCTGCAGAATAAGCAGAAAGGCTGAAGCCGGCATTCTCTGTGTAGGTAAGAACCTTGGAACTGTCTGCATTGCTGGTGATCTTATAGTAAAGACCAAAACCTTCAAAATCATTCTGCACAACTTCTAATTTCCACCTTTGAGAAGCACTGTCAGAATCAGCAGCAAGTGATATTCCTGAGCCGTTTGCTGTGAGTATTTTTCCGGAATCGGCGCTGACTATTTCATATACTCCCTCGCTCACCCAGTTAAGCGACCATTTCTCAGCATTTGTGCCGTTTGCTGAAGCAGGAGCAAGAGAGTTTCCTGCAGCATTTACATTAGCGTCAGTATCAGCCATACCAAGACGGAAATACTGCAATGGATATGATGTGTCTGCAGCATATACTTCTGCTTCATTTGGAGGGCAGACTACAGCAAAGCTGCAGAGCACTGCTGCTGAAGTAAATCCTGCAAATATATTTTTGAGGTTCATAACACACATTCCTTTCATGTAATTAATATGATATATATATATTATCACAAAAAGGACTGCCAGACAATAGTAAAAAGAATCATTCTTGTTGCATTTTTTTTCATTTCCTAAAGACTTTTTAGAAAGTACACTCACTAAAAGCCGCAATCGTGATGAGTGTACAGATCAGTATCTGGTAATGGTTTTGCAAAGAATGCTTTATTGTAATTTTTGACAGAAATTTTTTTATTTCAGTTTTTTTCTCAATTTTTTATTGACATTTATCACAATTAAGTATATAATAAATTGTGTAGAGTGCTATTATTGTGTTCTGTATTTTGTTACATAACCGGTGAAAATGTAATTGAAGCGGAATGTGTCCTGATTGAATATATGTGATGCAAAAAGAAGTACATTGATTACACGGCTCAAACATTTTTACCCTTAATGTTTATGATAAACATATATTACAGGAAATACCTT
>JBJERG010000301.1:0-2827 GCA_051882155.1 Ruminococcus sp. | reverse complement strand
TTATGCCATTACAAAGGATGATATAGGAACATCCGGTGAAAAAACAGCAGAGCTGAAGGGTACTGTTTCCTACGGCGATACAGAATTCGTGAATGCTCCTTCTTCCAGAACCGATGAAACGCCAAAAGAGGAAAAGGAAAAAGACAAAAAAGAAAATAAATCGGAAGCAGATGAGGATAAACAGGAAACAGCCGGCGATATTCCGTCAGAGCAGGCAGAGGGTCAGTCGGCAGAGGAATATTTTGCCCAGGCACGTCTTGAAAGGACAGCCAGCCGTGATGAAAGCGTTGCAACCCTTCAGTCAATAATGGGCGGCGGCGACAGAACAGAGGATGAACTCATAACCGACGCCATAGCGGCTGTTCAGACTTCAAAGCTCATTGAAAGTGAGAGCAATATTGAATCAATTGTCAAATCTATGGGATATTCCGACTGTATCGTGTACCTGGATTCCGATAGTGCGAAGGTTGTTGTGCAGACAGATGGCCTTGATTCGGCGAAAGCAGCAGCCATAAAGGACGTTATTTTAGGAGAGGTTGCAATTCCCGCAGAAAATATCAGACTTTTTGAAGTGAAATAGTTGTAATTTCAGAATTTTTTTGGTATAATAAAGATATGTAGCCTGCAATGGCAGTTAAATGATGAATAAAGAATTAATAACAGGCGGCGTGCTGCTTAAAAGCAGCATTTCCGTCCGTTAAATACAGGAGGTAATTATGACAGGTAATGCAGCAATGACAAGACATGAGGTTCGGGAATGTGCATTTCTGATTCTGTTTGAGATGTCGTTTCGTGAGGATGAAACAACAGAGGAGATGTATGCACTTGCTGAAGAGGTACAGGAGCTTAGAGTAACCGAAGCTGTGCGTGAGATGGTGGAGGGCGTTCTTTTACATAAGGATGCTCTTGATGAGATCATATCAAAATACAGTACCAAGAGAAGCATTTCAAGACTGCCAAGGCTTAATCTGACAATACTCAGACTTGCACTTTTTGAGATCCTCTATGATGAATCAATGCCTGATAATGCAGCTATTTCCGAAGCTATAACACTGGCGGGCGAATATACCTATCAGGAAGATACAGCGTTTATAAACGGTGTACTGGGTTCATATGTACGTGAGAACCGCAGTGAAGAGCAGCAAAAAGAAAATGCCTGAATATCTGGGGCTGGACACCAGCAATTATACCACCTCCTGTGCAGTGCTTGACACGGAAGAGAAAGCTTTAAGACAGGAAAAAAAGCTTCTTCCCGTCAAAGCAGGCGAAGCAGGACTCAGACAGAGCGACGCTGTGTTTCATCATACAAAGCAGCTTCCGGAAATAATGGAAAGACTTTTGCCTGAAAAAATGGACAGCCTTTCCGCAATAGGCGTTTCTGTAAGACCGAGAAATATGGAAGGTTCGTATATGCCCTGCTTTTTATGCGGACAGACTATGGCAAAGGGAATTGCTGCGGTAACAGGTGCGAAGCTGTATGAAACATCTCATCAGACAGGACATATTCTTGCTGCGCTTTATTCCGCAAAAAAGCTTTCCCTTATAGAAAAAACCTTTATTGCATTTCATGTAAGCGGCGGCACTACAGATTGTCTTTTGTGCAGACCGTCGGATGATACCCTTCTTGATGTAACAGAGATAGGCTCTTCTCTTGATTTAAAGGCGGGGCAGGCTGTTGACAGAGTCGGTCTTATGCTTGGACTCAGATTTCCCTGCGGAAGAGAGCTTGAAAAGCTTGCGGGAAAAAGCGGACGCAAATGGAAAATAAAGCCGGTTATAAAAAATGGAAGCTGCTGTCTTTCGGGACTTGAAAATCAGTGCAGAAAGCTGATATATGATGGCGTATCGCCGGAGGATACAGCACTTTACTGTCTGAAAACCATAGAAGCGACAATTGCCGCAATGACAAGAGAGGCACTTCTGAAATCGGGAGATATTCCTGTTATTTATGCAGGAGGCGTAATGTCTGACAAGCTTATAAGGAACAGTCTTGAAGCGGAGTTCGGAGCATTCTTTGCTGAGCCGGAGTTCTCTTGTGACAATGCCGCCGGAACTGCAGTATACGCAGCGATTATGAACGGAGGAATGCAGATTGAGCATACTTACAATATCACAGCTTAACAGATATGTTGCATTTCGCCTTAAAGAGGACAAGGCTGTACAGAATATACTTGTCAGAGGAGAAATATCCAATTTTACACACCATGCAAGGTCGGGACACTGCTATTTTACTTTAAAGGATGCGGAATGCGCAGTTAAGGCTGTGATGTTCCGTTCATATGCAGAAAGGATAAAATTCAGACCAAGGGACGGAATGCACATTATAGCGGCCGCTTCTGCTTCAATATATGAGCGTGACGGCAGCTTCCAGCTTTATGTTACAGATATGCAGGAGGACGGCATAGGTCAGCAGCAGCTGAATTTTGAAAAGCTCAGGCAAAAGCTTTCTGAAATGGGAGTGTTTGATCCTGCGTCAAAACGTCCTGTTCCTTCATGTCCCGGAAAGGTGGGCGTTGTAACCTCCGGGACGGGAGCGGCTCTGCAGGATATTATCAATGTTATCGGCAGACGTTATCCATTGTGTGAGCTTCATGTGTTTCCGGCACAGGTTCAGGGTGAAGCGGCTCCTGAATCAATAGCAGGTTCAATCGCAAGAGCAGAAAAGTTTGGCTGTGACGTTCTTATTGTGGGACGAGGCGGCGGTTCGGCTGAGGATCTCAGCGCATTTAATACGGAACGTGTTGTTATGGCGGTTTACAACTGCGCCGTTCCGGTAATATCCGCAGTTGGACATGAAACGGATGTGTCACTTACAGATGCGGCAGCC
>JBJERG010000300.1:0-2841 GCA_051882155.1 Ruminococcus sp. | reverse complement strand
ATACCAGTAAGAAACGGTTTAATTCATCATTTCCATATCGGCCCTGTAAAAAATTGTTGAGTTTATCTCTGATACTCATACAAATCTCCTTTCATGCAATAGATACATTTATTATATTATAGCACATTAAGCGTATTAAGGAAATAGAAAAAACAAAAAATTCACCTATTTTTCATATTGCCTTGAATTATCTTTTCAATAAAATGTCAACCCAGTAATTTGACGAAAAAAACAAACAAATCAAAAAGCATTCGACAAAACACCTCATTTACAGATGCTATATATATTAGTATAATGATTATATCATTCGACAAAATTGCTTATATTTAATAGAATTTTCGGAAAACAAAAATATAAAGGAGCTACATGAGAATGATGAATTTACAGACAAAAGTTTTAATAGACATGAAGGATCAGGCCTACGGAGTAAAAATTGCTGCAAATCTGCAAAGAATGGGTATTTATGCTGTTGTATCAAATAAAGAGATAAATCAATTTGAAACAGAAATGATGTTTGAAAAATACCGCATTATAATAAGCGACATTGCTGAAAGATATATCGAAAGCTGTGCTCAAACGATCATAATTACAAACGACAGCAATATGATTGATATGTTATTATTTCATAATTCTATTTTATACATATCAAAAAGCTTGTCTGTAGAAAGTATATGCAGTCTGATAAAATTTACTACAGACTGCGGTGGATATAAAGTAAGAGCGGAGAGAGCAGCAACACGATTTCTCAGAGATATAGGTATTCAGGTAAACCTCAAGGGTTATAAATATCTTCGTACTGGTATAGTATGCACAGCGTTACAGCCGGAAATAATGGAAAACTCAACATACGAAATATATGATGTTGTTGCAAAGAAATATGGTGTACAATCCAGCAGTGTTGAAAGAGCAATGAGAAATTCCATTGAACTGGCATATGAAAGATGTCCGGAGCTGATAGCCAAAAAATTTATTTATCCTATAGGAAAACCAAGCAATACTGAGCTGATAATGCTGGCAGCGGACACAATACGTACATGGGTATTTTAAAGGCAGCAGCGCACGAAGCTTGCCTTACAGCTTTGCGAGTCGTATACTTACATTTGTATCATATGGATATATTTCCCGTCGAGAAAAGCGGGGCAGTTCTGATTATGAATTGCCCCGCTTTAATATTTATGTTGTTTTTATCCTGGCAGCCTTTTTTGCTTTTTTCTCATTTTTCTTTATAGATTCAATGATTTGCTGAAGCTCAAGTGCTTTTCCAAGATCACCCTCGATTTTAAGTTTTCCTATTGTATACGCCATCACTGCATTCATTGATCCGTCAGCAATTTTAAGAAAATCGCTGCCTGTTGCAATAAGCTTAACATGATGATCATAATACTCATAGGGTTCCACATAAAGCTTTCCGTCTTTAAGTTCTATATAAAATGCACCGTTTCCTTCGCCGATTATATCAACCTGAACAGCCAGATGCTGAGTTAAGTGACTAACATCACTTTTCATAAACTCTTTCTTAGCGGCTGCAAAAATTTCTTCATATGTCATATTTATTCACCTTTGTAAAAATTATTTTCAGCATAAAATGCCATGAGAAGTCTGATTTCTCTTAATTTTATTTGATGTTGTTTTATCAAATTCAATATTCCTGATGCGAAGTCTGTGAATCGCCTTGGAACTTGAAACAGACTTGTTGATCTCATTAATATGATCTCTGCAGATTTTCTGAATCTCAGCGTCAGTCATATCCTTGCAATATTCTGCGTTAGGGAAAATTTCAGCGCAAATTATTCCGTCTTCCGCATAAACGAGAACTTCAGAAAGCCAGTCAAGACCTGCAAATTTGTTTTCCAGTTCTTCAGGAGAAACATTTTCGCCATTGCTGAGGATAATAAGATTTTTTTTGCGTCCTGTAATGTGAATTCGGTTATTTTCATCAACAAAACCAAGATCACCTGTCATAAGCCAGCCGTCTTCAGTGAGTGATTCGGAAGTAGCTTGTGCATCCTTGTAATAGCCCATCATAACTGAAGGACTCTTTGCCCAGATCTCACCATCTACAATTTTTACAGAACAACCGTTTACTATAGCACCAACGTCATCACCGCCTGCGTTTGTAAGGTCGCCTGTAGAAATACGAGGTGAACATTCAGTCATACCATATCCCTGTGCGATCGGAATGCCAATACCAGTATATTTTTTAGCAAGCTTAGGATCCAGATAAGCACCGCCGCTGTAAATTCCACGCAGTCTTGAACCAAAAACAGCTTTAGCAATAGCAGTTATTGGAATCTCCGGCTTTGCTAATGAAGCAGCTTCTATTTTCTTATAAATAGTTTCAGCAATCATCGGAACAAGAAGAATAATTGTAGGCTCATAGAGCTTGAGGTTCTGTCCAATGTGCATTATGGAATCATTTACACATACAGTTGTACCATAACGCAGTGAAAGAAGAATATCACAGGTAAAACAGTACACATGATGAATAGGAAGAACTGTAAGTATAACGTCTTCCGGTGTGCTTTCATTTTCCTGGCACATTGTATTGTCAATAAAATTGCTGTGTGAAAGCATAACGCCCTTGCTCTTGCCTGTAGTACCTGATGTATAAAGAATCGCTGCACATGAAGCCGGATCGATCTGAGAAGAAAAATCATGCGGCTCATATTTGCTGAGAATATCAGAAATATTTAATACACCTTCTGTTTCAGCATCCTGAAGACAAATGTATGTGTGAATAGCAGGACATTCTGATTTTATATCTGACAGCATAGAAATATATCTTTTGTCAAAGAACAGGATCTCAGAATCAGAACGTTTTAAATGATCGCACAGATCCTC
>JBJERG010000299.1:0-2868 GCA_051882155.1 Ruminococcus sp. | reverse complement strand
TAACATGACTTTCATCTACTACCAACAGAAAATCCTCAGGAAAATGGTCGATAAGCGTCATTGGAGTACTTCCCGGTTCTCTGCCTGCAAGAATTCTGGAATAATTCTCTATTCCTGTGCAGAAGCCTATTTCCTGGAGCATTTCTATATCGTAATGAGTACGCTGCTCAATTCGCTGGGCTTCTATAAGCTTATTATTCAGCTGAAAAAATGCCACTCTTTCCTGAAGTTCTTTCTCAATTTCTGCAACAGCACGTGTAACTTTTTCACCGCCAACTACATAATGAGATGCAGGAAATATTGCTGCGTGAGAAACTCTTCCAAGCACTTCTCCTGTCAGAACATTTATTTCAGTGATACGGTCTATTTCATCTCCAAAAAACTCAATGCGTATTGCGGTATCATTGGAACTTGCGGGAAATACTTCAAGAACATCACCGTGAACACGGAACTTGTTTCTTGTAAAGTTTATGTCATTGCGTTCGTACTGTATTCCTACAAGCTCATTTATGAGAACATCACGTGATTTCTCCATTCCCTGTCTTACAGATACAGCCATGGAACGATACTCCTCAGGGCTTCCAAGTGAATAAATACACGATACACTTGCCACAATTATTACATCTCTTCGTTCTGCAAGAGCCATAGTTGCCGAATGCCTTAGCTTGTCGATGTCGTCATTAATTGAGGAATCCTTCTCAATATAGCTGTCAGTGCTGGGAACATACGCTTCAGGCTGGTAGTAATCATAGTATGATACAAAATATTCAACAGCATTATTCGGGAAAAATTCCTTGAATTCTGAACATAGCTGTGCCGCAAGGATCTTATTATGTGCAAGAATAAGAGTAGGCTTATTTACCTTGGCTATAACATTAGCTATAGTGTATGTTTTACCTGAACCTGTCACACCAAGAAGAGTCTGCTCCTTGTTTCCTTCCTGTATGCCATTAACTAATTTATCTATAGCCTGAGGCTGATCGCCTGCCGGCTTATATTCTGAAACAAGTTCAAAATGATCCATTTTATTATTGTTCCTTTCAAAATATTGATGATAACTTCTGTTGCTACGATATTATATCACAAAGAATAATTTCAGTCAATAATCATTATTAATTGTATGGTGTCAATAATATAGGCTATTCCGGATTTGTAATATTGCTCATATACTGTAAATCTCTGTATTGTTTAGGTGTAACGCCATTGATTTTTTTGAATACGCTGATAAAAGCACTTTGCGAAGAATATCCAAGAGCCATAGATATTTCCAGTGAAGTGAAATCAGAAAATTTCAGAAGATTTTCTGCTGTAGATATTTTTGCACGTGTAATAAATTCATTAATACTGATACCCTTTTCTTTTACAAAAAGCTTGGATAAATATGAGGCGTTAAGTCCGATAACTTCTGAAAGCCTTTTAATTGAAAGTTCTTCATGAAGATGATCATAAATATAATCTATACACTTTCTTATATGAATAGATACTACATTATCTTTTTTCAGTTCGTGCATTCTTGAGGCAAAATCGATCATCATTTCTTCAAGCATATCTATTATGGCGTCAACTGACTTGCATTTGTCAGCTTTCTGAATATATATATCACTTAATGTGTAAGCAGTATCATGTCCCAGACCGCCTTCTACACATACCCTGGCTACAACAGCGGCAGCTACAACGAAATGATACATCGTATTGCGAATGGGATCGTCAGAAAGTTTTCCTTTACCTGCAAAAAAATTTTTCTTTACTGAGGCAAAATTGTTTCTTACTTTTTCAACATTGCCGGATTTGACTATTATATAATGTTCAAATTCGGTATTAAATGGAGTTCTTGTAAACCCATCTGTTTTTTGAATGTAAAGTCTGTAATTGAGATCACGGTTTGTATTCATATTTATCACCATAGAAGAGTATTTTTCTGCATAGAATGTCTTCTCTGCCATAAGTTTACCTTTATATTGTATCACATTTTTGTTAAAAAAGCAATCTATTTGATATAAATTCCCTTTGATTTCTACTATAATTGGGTTATGAATTCAGTTACCGGGAGGTATTATTATGGCACAAACTTATGACTTAACCAGAGGAAAGGTTACACCTTTGATTCTGAAATTCTTCTTTCCAATGTTCCTGACAAATATGCTTCAGCAGATCTATCTTATTGCCGATACTGCTATTGTGGGAAAGGGACTAGGTGATAATGCACTTGCTGCAGTAGGAAATATGTCATCATTAAATTTTCTTGTTATTGGTTTTTCAATGGGACTTGCAAACGGATTTTCAGTTTCCATTGCAAAAGAATTCGGTGCAAAAAATTATGATAATCTTCGCAGGTCTATAGCATCTTCTGTTATATTGTCTGTAATTGTTGCAGTTATTCTTACAGCTTTAAGCACACTGTTTTTGCCGAATTTTTTTGAAATCATACGTACCGACCCTTCTATTATGAATGATAGCCTAACTTACGGATATATTATGTTTGGAGGTCTTACCGCTACTATTGCCTATAACATATGTTCCTCTGTTCTGAGAGCATTGGGCGACAGCAAAACGCCCTTTATTGCAATTATTATTTCTACAATACTGAATATCATACTTGATATAGTGTTTATTTTCGGTTTTAAAACAGGTGTTGAAGGCGCTGCAGCCGCTACAATTTTTTCTCAGCTGCTTTCTGCTTTTGTATGTTTCCTCAGACTCAGAAAAATTGAAATTATTAAGCTGAAAATCAATGATTTCAGAAATAACGCATTCATGTATAAAGAACTTTTTAAAAATGGTCTTCCTATGGCACTGATGAATTCCATCACTGCTCTTGGCTGTATGGTAGTTCAGTATTTTGTTAATGGACTTGGTGTGGCTTATACA
>JBJERG010000298.1:0-2872 GCA_051882155.1 Ruminococcus sp. | reverse complement strand
CTCTTGCCTCTATATATTTTGAAACAAGATCCATCTGGGTAACAGGCACATAGAGATTCTCATTGCCTGCGTACTGTATCATGATGTAATCCTTTGTTATATCCTCAAGGCAGAGCTTTTTTATACCTGCAAACCTGCCGATTCCGTGGAGAGCATGAACCACCAGATCTCCTTCCGTAAGGTCAGCCAGTGACCGCAGCTCCTTGCCCGGAGCCGCCTTATGTACACGTTTCTTTGAACGAAGAGCCTTTGCCTGGGTAATGAGTGCGGTTTTGTTTTCCGGATAGGAAAATCCGCCGGAAAAGCTGCCTGTCATAAGGTACACATGGCCTTTGTTCCACGTGGAACATTTTTCCGCAATACTGCATGAAAAGCCGCTTTTCTGAAGGTCCGACATAATGATTGGCAGGGTTTTCTCACTGCCTGCTGCCAGCATAACGCAGTAACCCATTTCACAGAAGCCCTGTAGATCTTCGATAAGGCTTCTCATTTCACCGCCCCATGGGGCAGACTGGAGAGCGTCCATAGAGAGGAGCTTTTTGAAATTCACGTGTTCGCCGCCCTGCAGGAAGCTGCTGGCATAAATGCAGAAGGAATTTTTTTCAGCTTCATGCTGAACCGCAGCCATTTCCGCAATATGACCTGTCAGACCACGGCAAAGGGTGCCTTCCTCCAGCATAATTTTAACATCCTCGCTGTATCGGGACATTATATTTGCAGAATTTCCGGTACAGCCGGAAAATTCACTGAATATCACACAGCCGAAGCCGTATTCAAAAATAAGCGGAAGTCTGTCATAGATAAGAGGGAGGTATTTATCCGTATTGCTGAGGGTCAGTCCGTCACGGAGTGCGGCGGCGTCATTTGAGAGAAATTCCTTCGCCTTTGCGGAATGTTTTCCTCTAAGTGATGCTGCAAGTGCGTCTATTTTGTCTGCAAGCCTCAATGGATCGCAGATAATTTCACGTGCCGGAGGGATTATGACCTTTGCAAGTGAGGAAATACGCCGCTGGCTGTCGGTGCTGAATTCCGAAATGGTATCTATTTCATCGCCCCAGAATTCCATTCGGACAGGATTTGCCGCCTGTGTGGGAAAAATATCAGCAATTGCGCCGCGGACGGCGAATTGTCCCTGACCTTCCACAGTATCTGCCCGGACGTAACCCATAGACACAAGTTTTCCTGCAAGCTCCTGAAGCTCTGCCGTATCTCCGGGTGACAGGGTAATGGTGGCGTTTTTAAGCTGTTCTTTTGGAATAACAGGCTGCATTACCGCCTCTATGGAGGCAGATATCACCCTGCATGAGCCTTCTGCAAGGGCAGAAAGGGCGGCAAGACGTGCATGGACAAATTCTCCGGAAACGCCCTCCACCGGAGCCAGAATAAGTTCCCTTGAAGGGAAAAGCATGGATGCAGGTGTATTTTCCGCTGAATACATATTGTTTATATCACTGCATATCTTTCTTGCCTCATTTTCGTCCTGTGATATTACAAGCACAGGTTTTCCAGTTTTTTCGGCTGTTACAAGGGCAAGCTGTGCCTTGTGGACAGTAGAAAGACCTGTCAGTGATACGGGAGAGATTCCCTCGTCTATGCAGGAAGACAGACTTCTGTATGCGGAAAGAGATTGGAATGTACTTTCAAAAAAACTCATTGCTGCGCTCCTTTCTGATGTGAGTTTGAAGGGTTTAATGCCTGAAGATTTCAGTTGACTATAATTTATAGGTATTAACCTCTCAGTCAGCTGCGCTGACAGCTCTCCTTTCAGGAGAGCCTTTGAACTTGGAGAGTTTAAGCAATTGCTTTAAATTACAGTTTACTTGAATTTGAGCCCTTATCAGCCCTCCCTGAAAGGGAGGGGCGGACCGCCGAAGGCACAAAAAAGCCTCTCCTGAAAGGAGAGGGGAACCACCGAAGGTGGTGGAGAGGTTTTTCTCTTAATCTTTCAGTTGACTTTAATTTTATGAAATTTATTTACTGCTGAACCTATTCATCGCCTGGTCAATTTTACCCTGCACTATTAGCTCTGCCGCCTTTGCCGCATTTTCAAGGGCAGGTTCCAGCGCCTTTGTATCCTCTTCTGTGAATTTGCTCAGAACCCAGTCCGCAAGATCGTAGTCGGGTCTTGGCTTTGCTCCCACGCCTATGCGTATGCGTGGAAATTCCTCCGTTCCAAGCAGGGCAATAATGCTCTTCATGCCGTTGTGACCGCCTGCACTGCCCTTTCTCCTTATTCTCAGCTTACCCGGCGGAAGTGTTATGTCATCATACATTATAACAACTCTCTCAGGCGGAATTTTGTAGAAATCCGCCGCCGCTGATACAGATTCACCGCTTAAATTCATAAATGTACCAGGTTTTAAGATAAGGCATCTCTCACCGCCGATAGTCCCGTCACCGCAGTCGCCTCTGAATTTCTTTGTCTTAACCTCAATGCTATTCATCTCCGCAAGCCTGTCAAGTCCCATAAAACCTGCATTATGCCTTGTGTTTGCATAGGCAAGTCCAGGATTCCCAAGTCCTGCGATTATCCATGAAATCTTTCCGGAAGAATTTCCTCCTCTTTGTTCCTCAAGTGACTTGAAAATATCGAAAATACTCATAATTTACCTCTTATACCCACATAATGCGGTACTGATAAAATATCAGCACCGCACCTTTGAAATGTTTTACTTATTGTTTTTGTCCTTGTCCTTTTCCGGAAAAAGCTTTGTTTTAAGCTTTCTCAGACTGTAGCCTTCCTTCACCTTCAGCTGACCTCTCTCAACAGCCAGCGCATAGTCCGGAACGTCCTTTGTAATGGTTGAACCTGCCGCTGTATAGACGCCGTTTCCAAGTGTTACCGGTGCAATGAGATTCGTGTTGCAGCCGA
>JBJERG010000297.1:0-2894 GCA_051882155.1 Ruminococcus sp. | reverse complement strand
ATCGTTATTTCAGGCGCTTACAACATCGACGGACTGGAAGGCGTTGAGATTACAACAGCTGCATTCCAGAGCGGACTTCCCTTCCCGAGTCAGATATCCGCTTTTGTTCTGATGATATGTCTTATCTTCTTTGCTTTCACCACAATTCTTGGCTGGAGCTACTATTCTGAAAGATGCCTTGCATATCTTACAGGCTCTAAAAAAACAGTAACCGTTATTTACAGATGGCTCTACATTGCTGCTGTATTTATCGGTCCTTACCTGACAGTATCTGCTGTATGGACTGTTGCTGATATTTTCAATGGTCTTATGGCATTGCCGAACATTGTTGCTTTGATCGTACTGTCCGGTGTTATGGCGAAGGATTCAAAGGCTTACTTCAAAAAGAATAAGCTTGGAGCAAATACAGACTGACAGAAACAGATAAACATTAATGGCTGTCCGCTTAAAACGGACAGCCATTTTTGTATTATTTCAGAGCTGACGAAATTTTCCTTTCCTCAGTTCTTTTTTCATTTTTACCGTCATCTCTCCCATTTTGAACAAAGCTCAGTAAGCTGATCCGCCATTTTTGCAAGTTCTTTATTCGAAAGACCACGGCTGCTCTGAACAAACGCAGTGATCCTGTCAAGTGCAACCTTGAGTCTGTCATATGTCACTGAAGACTTACGGTTCACACTCTTTGCTACGAATAAAGGTTCAGCAGAAGTATATTTCTCACTGATCATATCAAACTCAGCACCGCTGTATGGAGCCACGCTGTCATATCCGAACTGTGTTTTCAGAAGCTCGGCATAGGAATCAGCAGATGAACTTTCACCATGGATTATAAATACCTTCTTAGGCTTTTCCTTAATGCTCTCAATCCATTTAATAAGTCCGTTTCTGTCAGCGTGACCGCTCATTCCCGGAAGAGATACTATTTCAGCCTGCACCTTTACATATTCACCGAATAATGTAACATGGTCTGCACCCTCCAGAAGTTTTCGTCCTAATGAACCCTCCGCCTGATAACCTACAAAGAGAATTGTATTTTCCGGTTTCCACAGATTATGCTTCAAATGATGCTTGATACGTCCGGCATCGCACATACCGCTGGCAGAAATGATGATTTTAGGCTTTGAATTAAAGTTTATTGCACGTGAAGCCTCATTGGTTACAGCTGTAATAAGACCCTCGGCACCAATGGGATTCTCTCCACGGTTTACATATTCCATAGCTTCCTCATCAAAGCAGCTGTCCTTATTTCTTATAAACACTTCAGTTGCTTCAATTGCAAGAGGACTGTCCACATATATAGGGACATTTCCGAACTCTTCCAGGGAACCTGCGTCCTTGATTTTTTTAAGAAAATACAGCATCTCCTGGGTTCTGCCTACTGCAAAAGCCGGAATTATCACACTTCCGCCTCTTCTGAATGTTTTAAGCAGAATCTCTACAAAAGGTTCGGTATAATCCTTTGGCTTTTCATGCAGACGGTTACCGTATGTTGATTCCATTATAACATAATCCGCAGATTCCGCATACTGTGGATCACGTATCAAAGGCTGATTGAAGTTTCCTATATCACCGGAAAATACAAGCTTTCTGGTTACGCCTTCTTCAGTGAGCCAGATTTCTATACTTGATGAACCAAGAAGATGTCCTGCATCAAGAAAGCGTACCTCTATTCCCTCTGCAATTTTAATCTTCTCTCCGTAATGGTGAGGAACAAAGCATTCTATAGCACCAAGAGCTTCATTCATTGTATAAAGAGGAACATATGCTTCCTTGCCGCTTCGTCTTGCCTTGCGGTTTCTCCATTCAGCCTCAAATTCCTGTATATGGGCGCTGTCCCTGAGCATTATTTCACAAAGGGAATGGGTAGCATCTGTTGCATGAATCTGTCCCTTGAAGCCACCTGCATATAAAAGCGGAAGCAAGCCGGAATGATCAATATGAGCATGGGTCAGCAGTACAAAATCAATTTCCGACGGAGCGCAGGGAATTTGCCTGTTTTCGTAAACATCTCTTCCCTGTTCCATACCAAAGTCAACAAGAAATCTTTTCCCTGCTGCTTCAATATAAGTACAGCTTCCTGTAACCTCATGTGCTGCACCAATAAATACCATTTTCATATTATACGTCCTCCTTTCATTTTGAACGATAGAGAAGTATCTTCCTTGCAAAGAAATTCCAGAGAAATGCTACAGCAGTTGACACTGCCTTGCCTATAATCTGAAACAGAGATGTTTTGTCGGCAAGCATAATCTCAAAGCCCCATGTTATTCCAAAGGTTATAAACAGTCCCACAAGTCCTATTGCCGCAAAGGAAAGAAATTCAAGAAATCTGTTTTTAACATTGCTGTTCTGGAAAACAAAACAGGTACTCAGCACATAGTTCAGAACAAGTCCTCCGATAAATCCTGCACCATTGGAGATAACAGACCATGTGAACCATGGCAGTATATCAAAGGCAGCTCCTGTTCTTGCGCCGAATACATAGAAGAAAATCAGACTTGATACAGCCCAGTCAAAGACTGCTGCCATTCCTCCTACAAATATATACCGGAAAAACTGTATATATGTGTTGTCTGTTTTCCCTTTGAACAATGCACTGAATCTCTTTTCAGAGATGATACTTTTAATTTCGTTCAGAGATGATTTGTTGTTATTATCAGTCATTTTTACATATTTCCTTCTATAAAATTTTTCCATTTATTCCTGTGTCACTCCGGAATCATCGGCAGGCTTTCCAGCTTGTTTACCAGAAACTTCAGCAAAGCCATTGAATCAGAAGTGTTTATTATACCGTCATCACAGCAGTCTGCATTTGCCATTGCAGCATTATTCAGTACTATGATATTTGCAAGATATTTGTTAAGATACACAACATCTACGACAGACACTTCGCC
>JBJERG010000296.1:0-2930 GCA_051882155.1 Ruminococcus sp. | reverse complement strand
ATAGGACTTGTTGCAGAATAATGACTGAAATACGTGTATTTTTCAATAAAAAAAATCTCAAATAACAGCCGTATTCCGTGCAAATGTCAGTTTTCTCCGAAAATCTTGACAAACTTGAAATAATAGTATATAATGCCATTAGACTAAAAAATTGGAGGAAACTACAATGACAAAAGCAGAACTGATTCAGGCGATGCAAATAAAGAATGAATGCACCAAGAAGGATGCAGAGAAGGCTGTAAACAGTGTATTTGCTGTGATTACAGAAGCACTGTCTGCCGGTGATAAGGTGACAGTATCGGGCTTTGGTTCTTTTGAGGTGCGTGACCGCAATGCTAAGGAGTGCAAGAATCCTAAGACTGGTGAAACAATTCAGGTTCCGGCATCCAAGGCACCGGTATTCAAGGCAAGCAAGAATCTTAAGGAAGTTGTAAACAAGTAATAGTCAGGAGGAATTTAAAATGGCTGCAAGAAAGAAGACAGTTGCTGCTGAGGTTAAGGCAGCAGAAACAAAGGTTACTGAAAAGGCTGAAACAGCAGTAAAGGCTGCTGCTAAGACTGCTGCAAAGGCTGCTCCAAAAGCTGCTGAAACAAAGCCGGCTGCAAAGAAGGCTAGCAAGAAGGTAAGCATTGAGCTTCAGTATGCTGATAAGTGCGTAGATGTTGCTTCACTGGAAAGCAAGGCTGTAGCTGCATGGGCTGAAGCAACAGGCAATGCAAAGACTGCTGCAAAGAACATTAACCTCTATGTAAAGCCTGAGGAAGATACCCTTTACTATGTAATCGAGGGTGAAACAGGTATGGTTGAGCTTTAATCTGAAAGCCTTTATAATAAAAGCCGTATCGTCTGAAAAGACGGTGCGGCTTTTTTCTTGTCAAAACATAAAATGTGCTGCTGCAGGCTCAAAGCTCTGCGGCGTTTTTTTGTCCTGCCCATGGCAATGACTGTTCTATACCCGGAGTATGCAGCATAATATTAAGCAGACAAGATAATACTAATCCCTCAAACATCAATAGACAAACTTGCGGCATAAATTTCGCCATTCGTCGTCGAATGTCCTCACTGGGCGAAAGCCCATCTTGCGGTATTCTCCTATACTGACAAAATTTCTGCTCGCAATCTTATCTATTTCAATTTAAGGGATTAGTATAAAGAAAGGACTGTATGGGTATGACAGAGCAAACAGATAATACAAGCCTTTGGACAAGATATTTTTCATATCTTTCACCCAGACTGCGAAGTGCTGTTCAGTCAATGAAAAAGGCAGATTCAGAAAAACTTCAGGAAATCAGAATACGTGCAGGAAGACCTCTTTCAGTGACTGTATGCGGGAAAGAATATTTTCTTATGATAAGCGGCAATCTTACCGCATACCCGGAACAGGCAGTCAAGGTAACAAAGGCGGAAACTGAGGAGACCTTTCGCAGTGTATGTGAATATTCAGTATACAGCTTTTCAAAAGAACTGCGTGAAGGATATATAACTCTAAAAGGAGGTGCAAGAGTAGGAATATCCGGTACAGCGGTATATGAAGAAGGAAAACTGTCAGGAATGCGTGATGTCAGCAGTCTGTGCTTCAGGCTTCCAAGAGAAGTAAAAAATTGTGCTGCCGGACTTGCACGGGAAACAATTCTGATGGGCGGCGGAGGTCTTCTGATAGCAGGGAAAGCCGGCAGCGGAAAAACCACCATGCTCCGTGATATTTGCAGAATTTTAGGAAGCTGCTCTCGTGTGTCACTTGTAGATACACGAGGAGAAATTGCCGGTATTCTTCATGGCATTCCTCAGTATGATATAGGACATCACACTGATGTTTTTGACGGTTTCCCGAGAAGCGACGGCGCTGTTATGGCACTGCGTTCAATGACTCCGGAATACATAGTCTGCGACGAGATAAGTACAGAACAGGAGGCAAATGCCCTTCTGCAGGTTTTCGGCTGCGGTGTTAATATTATTGCGTCAGCTCATGCAGGAAGCTTTGCTGATATAATAAAACGTGAAACCCTTAAACCTCTTATAGATGCAGGGGTTTTTACCGGTGCAGCACTTCTGGAGAACTGCTCAAATCCGGGCAGTATTGTATCCATAAAGCGGATGAGTGCCTTATGCTGAAGATTCTGGGAATCATTTTCATCATCCTTAGCGGTGCGGGAATAGGTGCGCAGGCTTCGGGAAAATTAAAAAAGCAAATCGAAATGTGCCTTGCAGTCCGTGGATTTCTGAGGGAACTGTCTGTTATAATGAAGTACAGCTGTGATACCCTGTTTATGCTGTTATCTGAACTCACAGAAAGAGAGAGTATGAAGAAGCTGGCTTTTTTATTCTGCACCCTGGATAACATGAATAAAGGTCTGCCTTTCCCTATGGCATGGAAACAATCCGTAGAATGCGATAAAGCACTTGATAAAGATCTTTCAGAGCTGCTTTTCTCATTGGGTGAATGCCTTGGCACAAGTGATATGGAGGGACAGCTTATGTGCATAAAAAGAGCTGAGGAAGAGCTGTCTGTAATATATGAAAATGCTTTGTGCCAGTACCGGAAAAAAGGCAGGCTTTACCGTTCTATGGGACTTCTGGGAGGAATGACGGCAGCATTGCTGCTTTGCTGAAAGAAAGGGATTATAAGTGGAAATTGACTTGGTGTTTAAAATAGCGGGAGCTGGCATAATAGTGGCTGTTCTGAATCTGGTGCTTCGCCGTGCTGAACGTGACGAACAGGCAATGATGACAACCCTTGCAGGTCTGATAGTTGTACTTATGCTTATTGTTGATGAAATAGCAGATCTTTTTGACAAGATAAAATCGGTGTTTGGCTTATGATGGGAGATACAGTAAGTGCAGCTGCACTTTGTGTTATAGGTGCAGTAACAGCAGTTCTTTTAAAGCAATACTGCCGGTAAGCATTTCTATCTTGCCCATAGCCTTGCTA
>JBJERG010000295.1:0-15081 GCA_051882155.1 Ruminococcus sp. | reverse complement strand
TCTTTTAAAAAAAGTTATATCTTTTGTGCAATACAACAAAAAAGAAACCGCCGCAGATATAATCCGCAGCGGCTTTATTCTTTATAACCTTAATTATTCAGCATTGTTGTCGATATAGTTTACGATATCGCCAACTGTCTTGATGTTCTCAACGTCCTCATCCTCGATCTTAACCTCGAATGCGTCCTCAACAGACATTACCAGGTCAACGATATCCAGAGAGTCAGCACCCAGATCGTCCTGAATGTTAGCGTCCATTGTTACCTTGTCTTCCTCAACATCCAGCTGATCTACAATGAGTTCCTTAATCTTGTCAAATGTCATTTCAAAATTCCTCCATATATTTTATTTGGTTCATTCACATGAACCGGGGGTTTTATATAATCAGCGTGCTTCTGAGAACACACCAATTTTCCTAAACTTAGTATACCGTTCTTTTAGCAAAAGGTCAATATCTTTTTCGCATTTTTCTGATATCGTTTTCACCAAATATTCTTTCATATTCTCTGAGATTTTGTCCAAATCGTTGACTGCGTCTGTATCCGACTCGGAAATTATTGCTTCTGCTACGCCAAATTCCACCATATCCTCTGCCGTTATGTGCAGAACCTCACAGGCTTCCTGTTCAAGAGAAGCGTCCTTCCAGAGAATTGATGCCGCACCTCTCGGTGAAATTACGGAGTAAAGTGCATTTTCAAGCATTGCAAGTGCGTCGCATACGCCCAGTGCCAATGCACCACCGCTGCCGCCTTCACCAAGAACCACCGATACAATGGGTGTTTTCAGAACCATGAATTCCGCAAGATTCCTTGCAATGGCTTCACCCTGTCCACGCTTCTCAGCTTCAATGCCGCAGAATGCACCCGGTGTATCTATAAAGCAGATAACCGGACGGTGGAATTTTTCAGCCTGCTTTGCAAGTCTGAGAGCCTTTCTGTAGCCCTCCGGGTGGGGCATTGCGAAATTTGAAGCCTTGTTTTCCTCAATATTCCTGCCCTTTACCTCTGCTATAACAGTAACGGGTCTGCCGTTCAGTCTGCCTATTCCGCCAAGGATAGCTCCGTCGTCGCCTACTCCTCTGTCGCCGTGAAGCTCATAGAAATCCTCAAAGATCAGCGGCAGATAATCACGTATAGTTGGACGGGTCTTGTCACGTATAAGCAGCTGACGTTCCCATGCTGTTCTCATGTTAATTTTTGACATCGCCGGACACCTCCTGTTTCTTAGGCACAGCATTATAGCCGTGGAGCTTCAGAAGATGTGACAGAACGCTGCGCATTTTCTTGCGCCTTACGATCATATCCACATATCCATGCTCCAGCTGAAATTCTGCAAGCTGGAAATCATCCGGCAGATGCTGCTTGATGGTGCCTTCAATAACTCGTCTTCCTGCAAAGCCTATGAGAACCTTCGGCTCTGCAATAATTATATCTCCCAGTGACGCAAATGAAGCTGTTACGCCGCCTGTTGTGGGATCGGTCATAACCGTTATGTAAAGCTGGCCTGCCTCATTGTGCTTCTGTACTGCCGCAGATGTTTTCGCCATCTGCATAAGAGAAATTATTCCCTCCTGCATTCTTGCGCCGCCTGAGGCTGTAAATGCCACTACCGGAAGCTTTTCCTCTGCCGCATATTCAAAGGCACGGGTGATCTTTTCGCCCACAACGCTTCCCATTGACGCCATCATAAAGCGTGAATCCATAACAATAAGCACCGCCGGACTGCCCTTGATAGTGCATTTTCCTGTTATTACAGCGTCCTTCATGCCTGTCTGCTGCTGAAGCTCCGTAACCTTCTGGGCATAGCCGGGAAATTCCAGAGGATCCGCACTGCAAAGGTTACTGTCAAATTCCTCAAAGGAACCTTTATCGGCAGTAATGGATATTCTTTCGGTAGCTGTCAGTCTTGCATGATACTGACAGCCGGGACATACCTTTCCGAATTCTGCCAGCTTCTGCTGTGTAACAGACGCTCCGCAGCGAGGGCATTTGAACATGGGAACCGCCGGGTCGGGATCATCGCCGTTAAAACGCTTTGTGACCGTTTTAAACAAATCTTCTAACATATCATATCACCATATTACAGCTGCCCCAGGGCAGTCTGCTTACTTCCTTATGATTTTTTCAGCTGTTCAAGATAAGATGTGAGGAAGGCATTGTCATAATCGCCCTCTTCAAAGTTCTTATTCTTCAGAAGTTTAAGCTGAAAGTCTATATTCGTATCAATTCCGTCTACTATGAATTCAGACAGAGCGCAGCGCATTTTCATGATAGCCTCTTTTCTTGTAGGGGCATGAACTATAAGCTTTGCGATCATTGAATCGTAATAGGGCGGAATGGTATATCCCTGATATACGGCACTGTCAATACGCACTCCGGGTCCTCCGGGTGTGTAAATAGAATTTATCCTGCCCGGTGAAGGACGGAAATCCAGATCGGGATTTTCCGCATTAATGCGGCATTCGATAGCGTGGCCGCTCAGCTTCACATCCTCCTGGGTAAAGGGAAGTTTCTCTCCCTGTGCAATACGCAGCTGCATCTGCACAAGGTCAATGCCGGTTACAAACTCAGTTACAGGATGCTCTACCTGGATACGTGTATTCATTTCCATGAAGTAGAAATTTCTGTCATTATCCACCAGAAATTCTATTGTACCCGCATTGCAGTAACCTGCTGCCTTTGCTGCATTTACAGCCGCCTCCTGCATTCTTCTGCGGAGATCATCTGTCATGAGAGGGCTTGGACTTTCCTCCAGAACCTTCTGGTTGCGGCGCTGCATACTGCAGTCACGTTCACCAAGGGCAACTGTATTGCCGAAGGAATCTGCCAGTATCTGTATTTCAACATGATGAGGACCAACAATGAGCTTTTCAAGGTAAACCTCGTCGTTTCCGAAGAACTTTCCTGCCTCGTCCTTAGCAAGGGCAAGCTGATTCTCCATTTGTTCCTCGCTGTCAACTCTTCTTATTCCTCTGCCGCCTCCGCCTGCGGAAGCCTTTACAAGAACGGGATAGCCTATTTCTGCCGCAATTTTCTTTGCCTCTTCAAGGGAAGATACGACGCCTTCAGAACCGGGAATAACAGGTACTCCTGCGGCTTTCATGGTTTCCTTAGCACGTGCCTTGTCACCCAGCATTGAAATGGATTCCGGAGAAGGTCCTATAAAGGTAATGCCGTGCTCTCTGCAAAGAGCGGCAAACTCTGCGCTCTCTGACAGGAAACCGAAGCCGGGGTGGATAGCGTCTGCGCCTGTATTTTCACAGGCTGCGATAAGTGCCTGCATATTAAGATAGCTGTCCTTTGTTGCAGCAGGTCCTATGCATACAGATTCATCTGCTATTTTTGAATGCAGTGCAGATCTGTCGGCTGTGGAATAAACGGTCACGCAGTGAAGTCCCATTTCACGGCAGGCACGGATAATTCTTACTGCTATCTCGCCTCTGTTGGCGATCAAAACTTTACTGAAACTCATATGACCGCTTCCTTACTTTTCTACGGCAAATTTGATCTCGCAAGTAACAGCCTTCTTGCCGTCAACAGAAGCTGTTGCCTTGCCGACGCCGATAGGACCTCTCTGGCTGATTATCTCCACCTCAAGATCGAGAACATCGCCCGGTACTACCTGACGGCGGAACTTTACCTTGTCAATACCTGCAAAAAGTGCGATCTTGCCCTTGAATTCAGGCTGAGAGAGAATGCACACTGCACCTGCCTGTGCAAGCATCTCTACCATGAGAACGCCCGGAGTTAAAGGCTTTTCAGGGAAATGTCCCTTGAACCAGTAGTCATCCTCTTTCATATACTTGCGAGCCTTTACGCTCTTGCCCTCTTCCATTTCGAGGACCTCATCTATCAGCAGGAACGGATCACGGTGCGGAATGACCTCCATGATCTGCTCTCTGTTCATCAGAACGTCTGCCATTTTGTTTACCTCCTGTCTGCTCAGCGGATACGCATAAGCGGCTGATCGTATTCAACAGCCTCGCCGTTTGAAACGTATATCTCCTCTACAACGCCGTCGAAATCGCTTGTTACTTCATTCATCAGCTTCATTGATTCAATGATCATAAGCACATCACCCTTTTTAACGGTGTCCCCTACTTTTGCAAAAGGCGGTTCATCCGGTGACGCTGCTGCATAGAATGTACCCACAATGGGAGCTTTTACAATATTGCCTGAGGGTGTTTCTTCCTTTGCAGGAGCAGAAACAGCTGTTTCTGCCGCAGATTTTTCCTCTGCCTGAACAGGTACAGCCTCAGCAGGTGCTGCAATATAGGGAGCAGCCACAGGCGGCATTACCTGAACAGGCTGCGGCTTATTTCCTTCAATGAGCAGTTCGCCCTCGTCTGTCTTTATCTTTATCTTCTCAAGCTTATATTCAGAAACTGCTTTTGCAAGTTCCTTTATCTCGTCAATAGTATACATCTTGTATCTCCTTTAGTCAAGCTTCTTGAAACACAGTGTTGCGTTATGACCGCCAAAGCCCAGAGAATTTGAAAGTGCAGCCTTAACAGGCATTTCCACAGGAGCATCTGTGCAGTAGTCAAGGTCGCATTCCTCATCAGGTGTTGTAAAGCCTATAGTCTGGTGAATGAAGTCATTCTTAACAGACAGTGCGGAAACGATAGCTTCAACTGCGCCTGTACCGCCCAGCATATGACCTGTCATGGACTTTGTGGAATTGATCTTAACCCTGCGGGCATTTTCTTCGCCCAGAGCGATCTTTACAGCCTTTGTTTCATACTTGTCGTTAAGACCCGTGGAAGTGCCGTGGGCATTGATGTAGGTAACATCCTCAGCTGTAAGTCCTGCTTCCTCGTAGGCATTCTTCATGGCTCTTGCAGCAGCTTCGCATTCAGGTGCCGGTGATGTCATGTGGTATGCGTCACAGGTTGCGCCGTAGCCGGCGATTTCGCAGTAAATTTTTGCTCCTCTTGCCTTTGCGTGTTCGTATTCCTCCAGCATCAGAACGCCTGCGCCTTCGCCCAGTACAAAGCCCTTTCTGTTCTTGTCAAAGGGTGTGGAAGCCTTTGCAGGGTCTGATTCGGTTGTAAGAGCCTTCATTGTCTTGAAGCCGCCGATTGTAAATTCTGTAATGGTGGACTCTGTACCGCCAGCCAGACAAGCGTCAAGGTAGCCGTCCTTGATTTTTCGGAATGCTTCACCGATAGCGTGGGTAGATGATGCACAGGCTGTTACTGTAGCAAAGTTATCTCCTCTGAAGCCTGTCTTCATGGCGATCTCGCCTGCTGCCATATTTGATATCATCATAGGAACAAAAAAGGGTGAAATTCTGTTGGGTCCCTTTTCAAGATACTTCTTATGCTCGTTCTGTGTCATTTCCAGACCGCCGATACCGCAGCCGATAATAACGCCGCAGCGGTAAACATCAAGGTCGCTCATATCACTTCCGCAGTCAGCTACAGCCTGCTTTGCAGATGCAACTGCAAACTGTGTGAAGCGTTCCATGTGGCGGATATCCTTCTTGTCACAGTAAATAGTCGGGTCGAAATCACGGACAATACCTGCAACGCTTACGCCTACCTCTGTTGTATCGAAGCTGTCGATACTGGAGATGCCCAGCTTGCCTGCCTTTACATTATTCCAGAATGTTTCCAGATCGCAGCCAAGAGGGTTTACAGTACCCATACCTGTAATAACTACTCTTCTCATATATTTTCATTACTCCGCCGCTTTTCTGCGGCAGACTCCTTTCTGGTTAAATAGAATTATCTGAAAGTCAGATCACATCATCAGACCGCCTGAGATTTCAATAGTCTGACCTGTTACATAGCTTGCGTCATCAGAGCAAAGGAATGATACAACGCTTGCAATTTCCTCAGGATTGCCGTAGCGTCCCATTGCAACAAGACCAAGCATCTTATCTCTCTGCTCATCTGTGAGAGCGTCTGTCATAGGAGTTTTGATAAATCCGGGAGCTACAGCGTTTACTGTGATTCCTCTTGAACCAAGTTCCTTTGCAGCTGTCTTTGTCATGCCCACAATGGCAGCCTTTGATGCGGAATAGTTCATCTGTCCCGGATTGCCGTACAGACCTGCAACTGATGCAAGGCTTACGATTCTGCCGTGCTTCTGACGGAGCATAACTGCGCCTGCAAGCTTTATCATATTGAATACGCTCTTCTGGTTTACAGCAATAACTGCGTCATACTGTTCCTCGGACATTCTCAGCAGAAGACCGTCCTTTGTGATGCCTGCGTTATTTACCAGTGCGTCAATGCTGCCGAATGTGCTTTTTACAGCCTTAACCATTTCTTCACACTGAGCGTAATCTGCAACATTAGCCGCAAAAAGCTCTGCCTTTACGCCGTATTCTCTGCACTTTTCTGCAACCTTTTCTGCATTTGCCTTGTCGCTGTCACTTGGAAAGTGATTTATTGCAATATCATAACCGTCCTTTGCAAGACGTTCTGCGATACACGCACCGATTCCCTGGGATGCGCCTGTTATAAGTGCTGCTGCCATTTTATTTTCTCCTTTCAATTATCTGCCCAGAAGCTTCTCTGCATCTGACATCATTTCTTCGATTACGTCCTTGCAGGGACGAATGTCCTTTATCATACCTGCAATAAGTCCGCAGAGGAATGAGCCTTCATCAACATTGCCGTCAACTGCCGCCTTGCGGAGTGAACCTACTGTGAGAGCTTCGAAATCCTCCGGCGGTGCGGCGTTCTTTTCCATTTCCTGGAGCTTCTTTGTGTACTTTGTCTTTACGCTTCTGCAGGGACTGCCTGAATAGAAGCCTGTGATCTGGTTGTCTGTATCCTTTGCCTTTACTACAAGATTCTTGTAGTTTTCATGTATCTGGCATTCATCGGTAGCAAGGAATCTTGTACCTACCTGTACGCCCTCTGCACCCAGCATAAATGAAGCCGCAACGCCTCTGCCGTCTGCAATGCCGCCAGCTGCGATAACCGGAATTTCAACTGCGTCAACTACCTGGGGTACAAGGCACATTGTTGTGTTCATGCCGATATGACCGCCGGATTCAGTGCCTTCTGCAATAACAGCGTCAGCACCGCTTCTTTCCATACGCTTAGCAAGGGCAACTGAAGGTACTACCGGGATAACCTTGATTCCTGCTGCTTTCCAGGCTTCCATGTACTTGCCGGGATTGCCTGCGCCTGTTGTTATCATAGGCACCTTTTCATCAATTACCAGCTGTGCAAGTTCTTCCGCATTGGGACTCATAAGCATAATGTTCACGCCGAAGGGCTTGTCACCTACCTTTGATTTGCAGATACGGATCTGCTCACGAAGATAGTCGATAGGTGCGCTGCCGCCTGCGATAATTCCGCAGCCGCCTGCATTTGTAACTGCTGCTGCAAGAGTGCTTTCTGCCACCCATGCCATGCCGCCCTGAAGAAGCGGGTACTTACAGCCTAAAAGTTCTGTTATTCTTGTCTGCATAATTTTTTCCTTTCTCCGCTGTCGGATATTGTATTTTTTAGTATTCCATTATTATTGCCGCATAGGTCAGACCTGCGCCGAAGCCTACAAGGCAAATTTTATCTCCACGCTTTATCTCGCCGCTGCGGATTCCTTCGTCCAGTGCAATCGGAATAGAAGCACTGGAGGTATTGCCGTGATGAGCTATATTCACAACAGCCTTTTCCATTGGAAGCTTCATATTCTTCATAGCGGTTTCAATAATGCGGATATTCGCCTGATGGGGTACTATCTTGTCAATGCCGCTTAGGTCAAAGCCTATCTTTTCAGCCGCAGCCTGAGCAGCCTTAGGCATTGCCTGTGTTGCAAAGCGGTAAACCTCCTTGCCGTCCTGTTTCATGCCGTGAGGATATTTTCCCTCCGGCGGTGCGTCAAAGTCATGCCACGCTTTGTCTGCTCTTTCTCTTTCAATGAAGGGTGAATCCGGCAGTGCGCTTTTAGCAAAAAGGGATTTAGCTCCTGTGCCGTCTGCACCAAGATAACTTGAATAAAGCACGTCTTCTTTATATTCAACAACAGCCGCCGCAGCGCCGTCGCCGAAAAGAATACATGATGTACGGTCCTCGTAATTTGTGATACGGGACAGCTGTTCATTTGCAAGAACAAGCGCATACTTTGAAGAAGGCTCTGTTTTAAGGAAACGGTGTGCCATATCCATTGCATATACAAATCCGGAACAAGCCGCATTAAGGTCAAAGCAGGCTGCTTTTACAGCGCCTGTTTCACGCTGAACGATACATGACATAGACGGTGTACAGTAGTCCGGCGTAATGGTCGTATCAATAATAAGAGCAATCTCAGCGGGATCTATACCGGCAGATTCTACAGCAGCCTTTGCCGCCTGCGCACCCATATACCATGTAGGCTCTCCTGTGGCAACACGTCTTTCACTGATGCCTGTACGTGTGCGGATCCATTCATCGTTCGTTTCTATAAATTTAGTGAAGTATTCGTTTGCAAGAATTCCCTCCGGCATATAGCTGCCGGTTCCTAAAATATGAAGGCCCATGGAAAAATTCCTCCGTTCCTATTGTGTTTATTTTGATTTTGTGATATGATTAGAAAAGCAGAAGTTATTATAATGCTTCTGCACTGAAAATCATACACTTTTATATTATACAATATTTCGGTGACTTTTGCAATGACAAAGCTTACTTTTTTCTGTAAACTTTCAAGGTTTCTTATTTCTTGTGCAAGTCCGCACTTTTCTAAAAAGTAAATTTGTGCAAATCGCCGACAAAAAACAGAAAGGACATTGATTTATATGACAATTTCTCTTTTCTCAGGACAAGGCTCACAGTACACAGGAATGGGCATGGACATTCTCAGTGCCGATTCATCTCTCGGCTTCATCTATGAATGCGCTTCCGATATTTTAGGCTTTGACCTGAAAAAAATCATCTCAGAAAGCGACGCCGAAACACTTTCCAGAACCATTTACGCACAGCCTGCTATCATGGCAACTTCTCTTGTCTGCCTTGAAGCTGCAAAAAAGCGTGGTTTTGAGTACGGCGGTGTGGCAGGTCATTCCCTTGGCGAATATGCAGCTATGGTGGCTGCCGGTATGCTCTCTCTTGAAGACGGATTCCGTGTAATAAAGGCTCGTGCCGCTGCTATGGACAAGGCTGCTCAGAATTCAGAGGGTGCAATGTGTGCTATTCTGAAGCTTTCCGCAGAGGAGGTTGAAAAGCTCTGTGAGGAAACTGAGGGTTATGTTGTTCCTGCAAACTACAATTCCACAATTCAGACAGTTATTGCAGGTGAAAAGGCTGCGGTAGCTGCTGCTGCCGAAGCTGCTGCCGCAAAACGTGCAAGAGCCGTTCCGCTGGCTGTTGCAAGTGCGTTCCACACAAAGATCATGCAGCCTGCGGCTGATGAATTTTATGAAACTGCAAAGGGCATAAGCTTTAACGCACCCAAGGTAAAATTCTACTCAAACGTACTTGGCGCAGAGCTTACTGATTTCTCTGATATGCCTGCTCTTCTGGCAAAGCATATTGTTTCTCCGGTACGATTTACAGCAGAACTTGCAGCTATGCAGGCTGCCGGATTTGACAATTTCGTTGAATTTGGTCCGAAGAATGTTCTCACAGGTCTTGTAAAGAAGACTCTGAAAGATGTAACAGCTAAAAACTGCGAAAACTGCGCAACACTTGACGAGGTGACAGCATAATGGAAAAATATACTCTTATAGGTTATCCTCTGGGACATTCTATGTCGCCTATGATACATGAAAGGCTTTTTGCCATGAAAGACAGAGAGGCGTCATATGACCTTACGGAAATTGCTCCCGAGGATCTGGAATCAAAAATCCCCATGCTCCGTGAGCTGAAAGGCTTCAATGTGACCATTCCTCACAAGCAGGCAATTATCCCATATCTTGACGGTATCGGTGAATCTGCGGCACGTTACAACTCTGTAAACTGCGTTGTAAACGAGGGCGGAAAGCTTATCGGATACAATACCGACTGCGACGGCTTTTTAAGAAGTGTTGAGAAATATCCCATGGACAAAAAAGTACTGCTCATAGGCTGCGGCGGCGTTGGAAGAATGATGGCTATTGAGGCTGTCAGAAGCGGTGCTGACCTCACTGTCGGAATACTTCCCTGCGACAAGGAAAGAGCAGATATTCTCACAGAAGAGATCCTTGCCATGAAACCCGACGCAAAAATTACCATTAAGCTTAACGAAGAAATTGAGGGCAGCTTCGACGTTATACTGAATGCCTGCCCTGTGGGAATGTATCCGAAAACCGAAGGCTGTCCTGTAAAGGATTCTCTCATTGAAAAATGCGGCTGTGTATTCGACGTTGTATACAATCCCACAGAAACTACTCTTATGAAAAAGGCAAGAAGTCTTGGCAAAACAGCCATAGGCGGCAGTGCCATGCTGGTTCTCCAGGCTGTAAAGGCGCATGAGCTGTGGAATAATGATTTCTACACAGATGAGCAGATCGGTGAAATAATTTCTGCTATGGAAAAACAGATTTGTGAGCAGTTTCCTGCAAAGGAGGCTGAATAAGGTGACAATATTCCTCTGCGGATTTATGGGCTGCGGCAAGACCACTGTGGGACGTTCCCTTTCCAGAAAATTAAGACTTCCTCTGATAGATACCGACGAGGCTGTTGTAAACAAGGAAGGAATGAGTATTCCCGAAATATTTGATAAAATGGGCGAACCCTATTTCAGAAAGTCAGAAGCGGAAACCGTTCGCAGCCTTTGCAGCAAAAACGCAGTTGTAGCCTGCGGCGGCGGTGCAATGCTCAATAACGATACAGCGGCTTCTGCAAAAAATGCGGGGGCATGGGTGGTTTTCCTTGACCAGAGCTTTGATACCTGCTATGAAAGAATCAGGGACGACAAAAACCGTCCTATCGTTCAGAAAAACACAAAGGAACAGCTCCGTGAGATATTTTTAAGCCGTGAAGGTGTTTACCGCAGCAATGCAACACACGTTCTCAGCATATCCGCCGAAGAATCCCCGGAGGAAACGGCAAAGCGTATTACAGAGCTTCTCTGCATACCCATGCCGTAACATTCAGACAGGAGATAAAATGAAAATTTATAACGCAGTTATACATACAATGACTGAAGCTGGAATAATTGAAGGCGGCTTCATTTCCGTGGAAAACGGAAAGATTACAGAAGTCGCAAAGGGCAGTCCCGACAGCATTTCTTCTGAGGATATTGACGCACAGGGCAGCATTCTTCTTCCGGGATTCATTGACGCACATACGCACCTTGGCATTCTGGAAAACGGTCTTGATTTCGAGGGCGACGACTGCAATGAAGCATCTGACCCTTTTACTCCTCAGATGAGGGCAATTGACGGCGTAAATCCTCTTGATTACTGCTTTGAGGAGGCAAGAAGAGGCGGCGTTACGGCTGTAATGACATCTCCGGGAAGTGCCAATGCCTGCGGAGGTTCAATGCTTGTTATGAAGACAATGGGCGTCTGCGCTGATGAAATGGCAGTGGTTTCATCAGGAATGAAATTCGCCCTGGGCGAAAACCCAAAGAACGTCTACAACGGCAGAGATGAATCCCCGAAAACAAGAATGGCAACAGCCGCCCTTATACGTGAGGGTCTTTACAAGGCGAAGCGTTACCTTTCAGACTGTGAAGCGGCTGATGATGACACGGAGCTTCCGGATTTTGACGCAAAATGCGAAGCCCTTATTCCGCTGTTAAAAGGTGATATGAAGGCACATTTCCACTGCCACCGTGCGGACGATATCTGCACCGCCATACGCATTGCAAAGGAGTTTCACCTTGACGCAGTAATAGTTCACGGAACAGAGGCGCATCTCATTCCGGAAGTGATAAAAAAGGCTGAGATTCCTGTAATATGTGGCCCTGTGCTTTGCGACAGGTGCAAGCCGGAGATGAAAAACCTCACCATAGAAAGTGCAGGCATTCTTAAAAATCACGGCATTGAAACGGCAATATGCACTGACCACACGGTTATACCTGTACAGTATCTGTCAGCCTGTGCCGCACTTGCAGTAAAGGGCGGAATGTCCGAGGAGGACGCACTTTACAGTATTACCATGGGTGCGGCGAAGATACTTGGAACCCATGACCGCATGGGCAGCATTGCTCCCGGAATGGACGCAGATATTCAGCTTTACAAAAAGGATCCGCTGGATATCCGTGAAGACCCCTGGCTTGTTATGATAAACGGAAAGGAGTGCTTCTGAAATGGATATTGACAAGGAAATGAAAAAAATTGAAGAGGAAATGAAGGCAGAAAAGGATAAAAAATCCTCAAAGAAAAGCGGCAGTGCCTATGCTGTTCCGAAAAAGCGGTCTAATCCTCTGCTGGAATTTGTTATTGGATTTCTGCTGACCGGCGGCGGTATTTACTGGGTGCTTAATTCCTTTGTGGTGTCATTTTCATGGGGCAGCCTGTGGGGCGGCTTCGGAATAAGTGCACCTCTTGCAACAGGTCTTATGCTTATACCTCTTCTTGTGGGAATAGGTCTTGCATTTTTCATGGAGAAGAAAACATTCCCGGGAATAGTTATCGCTCTGGGTATTCTCATAATTCTTATAACCCTTCTTACAAGCGTAAGGTTCAGACCTCTTTCAGCGTCACTGTGGCAGTACGTGGTAATGTTCGGCATGATTGCGGCAGGTGCAGGTCTGCTTGCAAAGTCACTGTTCAAAAAGAGCGAATAAGACTGAAAAAATTTTTGAAAAAGTATTCACATATAAAAACTTTTGTGATATAATAGGTACAGACATCAGATGGAAGCATCTGACAACTAATGTTTTATCAAGAGGTGTATATAAAATGGAAATCAAAAAGACTCTTACAACATCACCTAAGGAAAAGCCTGCTGACGAAAGCAAGCTTGGCTTCGGTCATATTTTTACCGATCATATGCTGGTTATGCCCTATGACACAGGCAAGGGCTGGCACGACCCGGAGATTCTGCCCTACGGCAATCTCTCTCTCAGCCCTGCGGCTATGTGCCTTC
This sequence comes from Ruminococcus sp., assembly GCA_051882155.1. Lineage (GTDB taxonomy): Bacteria > Bacillota > Clostridia > Oscillospirales > Ruminococcaceae > Ruminococcus_C. Next base: position 2,129 of record JBJERG010000295.1, on the reverse strand, counting down.
ACTATGGTCAGACCGTATTCGAGGGAATGAAGGCTTACCGTACAGCTGACGATACTATCCAGCTTTTCCGTCCGGAGGAAAACTTCAAGCGGCTCAACAGGTCAAATGAACGTCTTGTTATTCCGGAACTGCCTGTTGACCTTGCTATGCAGTGCCTTACAGAACTTCTGGAGGTTGAAAAGGACTGGGTACCGCATCTTGACGGCACATCACTCTACATTCGTCCCTTCATCATTGCAGTAGATCCCTTCCTGGGTGTACGTCCCGGCGACCAGTATCTGTTCATTATCGTTCTCAGCCCCTCAGGCGCATACTATGCTTCCGGTCTGAATCCTGTTAACATCTACGTTGAGGATAAGTATGTTCGTGCCGTAAGAGGCGGTATGGGCTTTGCAAAGACAGGCGGCAACTATGCTGCGTCCCTTCACAGTCAGGACGACGCTCACAAGATAAACTATTCTCAGGTTCTGTGGCTTGACGGCGTTGAGCAGAGATACATCGAAGAAGTTGGCGCAATGAACATCTTCTTTGTAATTGACGGCGAAATCGTTACTCCCTCTCTGGAAACAGGTTCTATTCTGGGCGGTATCACAAGAAAGTCCACAATTGAACTTTGCAAGAGCTGGGGCATGAAAGTTTCCGAACGCAGAATCACCATTCAGGAAGTTGCAGAGGCTTATGACGCAGGCAAACTCCAGGAAGTATTCGGCACAGGTACAGCTGCTGTTATTTCTCCTGTAGGCCATCTCAAGTGGGGCGACAAGGTTATGGAGATCAATGACAACAAGATCGGCCCTGTTTCCCAGAAGATCTACGACACACTCACAGGTATCCAGTGGGGCAAGGTTGAAGATACATTCGGCTGGGTAAAGAAGCTTTAATTTGAAATAATACATAATGATTCAACCCGGGAAGATTTCATTCTTCTCGGGTTGTTTTAGATGTTTAGTGGGTAAATCAAATTTAACCTCTCAGTCAGCTTCGCTGACAGCTCTCCTTTCAGGAGAGCCATTATTTCAACAACTATAAATAATGCGTAATATTAAGCCTCTCCTGAAAGGAGAGGGGAACCGTCGAAGACGGTGGAGAGGTTAGGGCAAAAATCCAGACACTAAGTAAAAATCAGTTGCCGTTCGGCTTGACTATCAGATTTCTGCCCTAACCCCTCAGTCACGGCTGCGCCGTGCCAGCTCCCCTTTCATGGGAGCCTGTATTATTCTTTGTTTTACAAACTTAAATTCCCATTTATCAGTTTAAAAAGGAGCAATATCATGCTAAAGAAAATACTTTCACCCAAAACCTGCGCACAGTGCCGTCTATGCTGTAAATTTGACTGCACTGACACATGGGAGATACCTGTATTCGATGAAAACACCGCAGATGCCGCAAAAGCACTCTGCCCTAATGCAGAATTTACAGGTGCAGGCAGTGAGCTTACATTCAAAGCACCTGTTCTCACTGAAGAAGAACTCTTCTCCTGCCCTGCCCTCACTGACAATGGCTGCGGATTGTCCACTGAAAACAAACCCTTTGACTGCAAAATATGGCCCTTCCGAATGATGCGTGATGACAGCGGCAATACAGTTATTGCATTATCGGAACTCTGCACCGGAATGAGCGAGCATTCAGATGAAGCCCTCAGAAATTTCCTCACATCAGAGGGACTTGACAGGATAATCTTTGAATATGCAGCCTCTCACCCTTCACATATAAAGCCTCTTGCAGAGGGCTACAGAGTAATCATATAACAAAAAGCCGGAATGTAAAATATTCCGGCTCCTTTTATATGTTATGCACCTGTTTTTCCATGTACTCCGCCTGCTTTGCGGCATTCAGCTTGTCAACGTTGTTTACAAGATAATCCGTGCTTCTGTAAACACTGCGGTTTATAGGCGGATCGTATGTAACTTCAATGCTGCCGTCCGGATTTCTGTCAAGTATAAGCTTCAGATCCTTTGGAAGTCTTACGCCCCATCTTTTCTTTGTGTAAAGTATACAGCTTGTGATTTCTTCATCTGTGAAGCTTCCGCTTCTGATTTCTGTTTTCATCATAATATCCGATCCTCCTTAATAGTATATGTTATCAGTATTATATCACAAAACTTCTCAGAAGCTATAGATATTTTATG
>JBJERG010000294.1:0-2962 GCA_051882155.1 Ruminococcus sp. | reverse complement strand
CAATTCATGGTATCGTTTTATAACGTGTGATATAAAATATTCATCTCTGCAAAGCATTTCAAACCATGGTCTTTCAACAAGAAAAAAGCCGGTCATCGGCTGCTGTTCATCTATCCGGTTATCACAGCAATTGTTAAAATCCCAGACGCACATTTTGATTTTTTCGTTTATATCCTTATAAAAATATGTTGAATAAAGTCCCGCATCTGAATTCTGAGATACTTCATTTATAATAAAGTAGTCTGCGAAGCTGTCAATATCAATGTATTTTCTGTAACCTTGAGTAGGAGAGCAGTAGTCGTATGAATAAAGAGCCTTTTCAAATTCTGAAAAATCCTCTGAAATATATTCTGCAGCCGAATCATCTATCCTTGATTTGCCGGGATATTTTATTTCAATTCTGCTGTCTGTTTTACCGGTATATACGGTAAACATATCAGCGTATTTCTCCACATTGACTCCTGCCCGGTCGGCACAGATAATATATCCGGAGCCTTTCATTCCCTCTTCGTATTCGGCAATGTCTATCCTTCCCTCTGACGCTCCGATCTGTTCGGTAACAACATATACTCCCTGATATTTATTATTTAAAAACAGTTCGCAGAATCCTGCATCGGGCGACCACTCCATGATTTCTCCGGAGAGATTATACCACATATAATTTCTCATAAGAGTTTTATCCAGAAAAGGTCCGTTCAGTATCCATGTACTGTTTTTTTCCATTCCCATAATTTCACGGTCAACTGAATTTCCTTTGCCGTCAGTAAATTTAAGCAGATAGCTTGATTTATCAAATTTTCTTGAGGAATTGCCACGTATTCTTATACTGGCGTCTGATTCAATTGAAGCTTTGGCAGTCAGACTGTTAAGAACATTTTTCTCATCAAAAATTTCTGCTTTTGCCGGTATGCTGCTGTCTGCGATGCTTGAAATTCTCTCGTTTGGTCCCGGTTTTCCGGGTATTTCTTTTCCGCCGGTATCAATGCTGATAACCGGAAGGTGACTTGAAAAATGTTCGGGTTCAATATTAACATTTATATCTGCCCTGACCATTGAATCATCACGATGCTGCCACAGTCTTTTGTTCATTCCTGCAGGAATGCTGCCTGTTAAGAAAGACAGCATAAGGACTGCAATTACTCCGCAAGTGTAAATTATTCTGCTATTCATAAGGCATTATCCGCTTATCTCATCGTTTTGTGATACAATGTTTACATATTCAACATCATTTATATCGTACAGCACCTCAGAAATGCTTTTGTTTTTCTCTGAACATCTGTTGAATGTTCTTCTGGATAATTCAAAAATAAGTTCTGCAGAATTTCTGTCTGAATTATTTACTTTCAGCATAGCCTTTGAACGAAAATACTTAAAAACTTCGGACTTGATATTTTGTTCAGTATTTCTGCTGCCTCTGACAATAAGGAGTATACGGTTATCATTTTTCACCGTACCGAAGAACAGCAGAACAAGAAATACCACTCCGCTTCCGATTGCTGCCACAAAATAATCTCCCACACCGCAGCATATTCCCACGATCATAGTCCAGAAAATATATATAGTATCACGGGAATCCTTGAGTGCCGTTCTGAATCTTACGATTGAAAGGGCACCCACCATACCAAGGGACAAGGCAATATTATTTCCTATGACTGTCATAACAGTCGCAGTAAGAACAGTCATAACGCAAAGTGAAACATTGAATTTCTTTGAATAAACAGTTCCTCTGTGACTGAAATAATAGGATAAATAGATAAGGATACTTATTATCAGCGCCGTGCCGATATGTAGAATTATCTCTCTGGTGCTGAGAGTGCCGGAATTTTCAAACAGTGTGTAAAGGTATTTCTTCATAAAGCTCTCCAGTCTGCCGCTGAAATTCCCTGGGCAGGAACACTGCGGCTGAAAAAATCTGTCGGGAAAAATTAAAGCGTTATGCTTCTTCCAAGACAATACTTGCTTGCTGATACCGGAAGATTGCCGCAGTTATCCAGTAAATCTTTAACATATCCAAGCAAAAAGCCATTGTATTTGACTTCCAGTATAACCTGATAAGAAGATAAAACAGGATACATATTCAGCAGAGGTGACATAAGATCTTTATTTAATTCTGTAGCTTTTATATTGTAATCAAATGTAAGTCTTGTTTTATTTTCACTGACGCAATATGCTTTCCTCTGATATTCCACTATGGTTTTTGGACGATACAGACCTGTGTTCATAATGAAATAGCATTCCTCAGCAAAGGGCTCACTGTGGTTTAGCAGACATTTATAGTTTCCCATGCAAAGTTCCTTTGCTTCAGAAGCAGAAATGGCAACAGAACGTTTTTTCTGATAATCACCCTGTTTTTGCTTTATCTCAAGCATTGCAGAACTCCATTCCGGCGGATAAATACGCAGACGGATTTTCCTTCGTGTTTCTATTCCATCGATCTTATCATTGTAATCTCCGTTCCCAGGTTTATCGAAGTACAGACTTCTCACTCTGTAACCGCTGATCCCGTTATGCTTATCAGGATAAAGGATACATGATATTTTTTTATCAATTACTCTGAACTGATCGTATGACAGCATATACTTTTTCTCCTGACGAATAACCTCATTCATTTTAATCCTCCTTTCTCCAAAAGGCTTTATCGGGTGAGATATGCTACATAAATATATTATGTGACTAAAGCTTATCCTGTTACAAATGTTTTGATATTTGGTGAACAGGAACAATGGGACTGAACCAATGAGGAATTTATTTAAACAGTTCTGTATACGTAGGTAAGGCATGACGGGTGCTTTGCGGGATATTGCCCAAAATAAATATCTATATTTTAATGATTAAGAAATATCTTGAAATTAATTATATTTTGTGGTATAATATGGCTATTATATCATAGTACAAAAAATGCGGATATTAATATTCAGAAAGGAAATTTATATGAAGCTGAGAAATATTGCAAAACCGGTAA
>JBJERG010000293.1:0-2968 GCA_051882155.1 Ruminococcus sp. | reverse complement strand
GAAAAGGCTACTCAGTACGGCGCAAAGGTTGTTGCACTGTCTGACTCCAACGGCTATATCTATGACAAGAACGGTATTGATCTGCCCCTGGTTAAGCAGCTCAAGGAAGTTGAGAGAAAGAGAATCAAGGAGTATGTAACAGTACATCCTGAGGCTGAATATCACGAAGGCTGCAAGGGTATCTGGACAATTCCCTGCGATATCGCACTGCCCTGCGCAACACAGAATGAAATCGACAAGGAATCCGCAGAGATCCTGGTTAAGAACGGCTGTAAGGTTGTATCTGAGGGCGCAAATATGCCTTCTACACCTGAGGCTATTGAAACATATCTTGCAAACGGCATTCTCTATGGTCCGGCAAAGGCTGCAAATGCAGGCGGCGTTGCAACATCCGGTCTGGAAATGAGCCAGAACAGCGAAAGACTTTCATGGACATTCGAGGAAGTTGACGCAAAGCTTCACGGCATCATGAAGAGCATCTTCAAGGCTTGTGACGATGCTGCCAAGGAATACGGCATGGAAGGCAACTACATGGCTGGTGCAAACATTGCAGGCTTCCTGAAGGTTGCTGAAGCAATGAAGGCTCAGGGCTGCGTATAATTCTGCTTACATCAAATTATAAATGAAAAAGGCGGTCTGCGTTAGTGCAGGCTGCCTTTTTATTTTCTGTTCTTTGTTAATGAACAGAGTTGTGCATATGCAAAAATAATTGCATTTTGCAAGAAAATGTGATTGCAGTTTTAAATCTTTACAATATTTGTGATATATAGTATACTATTACTGTATGGTATTGCCTTTGATAGATACGGAATCCCAAGGATAATTATTATATTATATTTATGTTTCATGTACTGTGTGACCGTATTGCAGTATGAAACAAAAATAAGTATTGAAAACAATCGGAAAGGAAGAAAGATATGAAAAAAATTATGAAGATCGCAGCTTGTGCTGTTGCCGGCAGTATGTTATTTGGAATGTTTGGCGGCTTATCCTCCGACGCTGATTTTGTGTACTCCCTTGGAGATGCAGATGGTGATGGTATTATTGGCGTTAATGACGCTACGTTTATTCTTAACATTTATGCCTTGAATGCTGCCGGTATAAATGCACCGCTTACACAGTCTGAAAAGGAGGCGGCAGATATCGATGCTGATTCAAAGATAACTTTATCAGATGCAGCTTTTATACTTACATATTATTCGATGATGGCAGCAGGACTTGACCCTGTCTGGGAGGATTTAATTGAAGGCGAAAAGGGCGTTTTTGCAGAGTATACTGCGCTTGACCTTGCTGGCGTTACCAAAGCTGAATTTAAAAACAGAGCGGTGGATACGTATTCACCGGGAAGCGGCTGTGATGCCTGCTATGGTTCATCATATACGTTAAGCAGTGATTTGTTTCCCGGATATATACTGGCATTTGGCAGTGAAGATACTTCCAGACCCAAACATATACATATTAAAAGCGGGAAAGTAACGGACAGCACATATATCGGAATGAGTTATGCTGAACTTGAAAATACTTTAGGAAAGCCGGCGCAATGGGAATACCATGGAATGAACGGAGACTTGGTTGCTGTATATTATATTTCAGGTGTAGAGGTGTGGTATTCGTTCTTCGGCTATGGAAGTGATCTTATGAATCAGATTGGATCCGGCGATCCTATTCCCGGAAGTGATGTTGAAGTCTATGACAAATCCATCACATTCTCATCAGCACAGGTCCGCAATTCAAATCAGTTTAAAAAATCTGATGGAACATATGCAGAGTATTTTTTACAGAAAGCGTATAATTATGACATAGATCAGGATGGAAAATCGGAAACGATTGCCAGGTATGAAGAGGAAATATACAACACATCATATGGCTATACAATGTATGGAGTCTTTGACGATGACGGATCTTATAAAATGTATGAAGGACTGCTTCAGGGAGCATCTGGTAAAAGTGTCATTGCGCTGGTGTATGATGAAAATATAGATAGATATTATATGGCAGAACTCTATTGGCATGGAAGTAATTCGGGCTGCGGAATTGAAATACATGATATTGACAACTGGGATAGAGAATATGCTGTGTATCATCTGTATACAAACTGGGATAATGGCGTGATGAGCATTACAGATGAGGTGTATACAATAGCTGGTGCGGCTTCCTCTGAATCTGCTGTAAAAAAATATATGCAAAATGTAAAAATTATAGATATAGCAGACGAAAATTCATCTGAATATATCTGTGACTGTATATTGGAAGTAATGTCGCTTACAGAAGAGGCAAATAAAGATATCGAAGGATATACCGCACTTGAACTTATGGGTGTAAGAAAAAATGAATTTATTAGTTCAACAGGAGATGCGTGTAATTCAGACGAAGGATGCTATGAATGCAATAATTCAACGGATACATTAAAAAGTGCAATGTTTCCTGGCTATATATTAGCCTTTGGAAGTGAAAACAGCTCTTTGCCTAAACATATACACATTAACAGTGGAAAGATAACTGACAAAGTTTATGTTGGAATGAACTATGCCGAACTGGAAAATGCTTTAGGTACGCCTGTTGAATGGACATGGAGCGGAATGGATGGAAGCGAATCGGCAATATACAATGTTTCCGGTTATAAAGTAATATTCAAATTCTTTGGATTAAATATATTCCAGGTTGGATTCAGCATACCGGGAAGTTCTGTGGAAATAAAAGATAAATCAGTCAAATTTGTTGATGTGACTATATATAAGTAAAGAATCAAATTAAGAAGAGTAAAAAACAGCTGCGTGGATATAACGCAGCTGTTTTGGTGTAACTTACATAAAATATACACATAAAAGTTAAAAACTTTTTTCTTGACAAACACCAAAAGGTATGATATAATAAAAAAGCTGTCGAAGAGAGCGGCAAGTAAATGGAGAGGTCGACTGAGTCACTGAGCGGGAGTTCAAACGAGTTCACAATTTGTTTACTTGACAAA
>JBJERG010000292.1:0-15457 GCA_051882155.1 Ruminococcus sp. | reverse complement strand
TCCCAGGAAATCGTTGAAAAGGTAAAGTCCGACAAGGATTTTGCAAAGGAATTCAGCGAAAGTCCTGTCAAGGCTGTGGAAAAGGTTATCGGCGTGGATCTGCCGGATGACAAGATCGAGGGCGTTATTGACGCTGTTAAAGCAAAGGTTTCCGTTGATGATATGAAGGACAAAATCGGCGGTATCTTCAGCAAGTTCGGTAAATAAAGGCAATGAGTCTGTATCAGAATCCGGTAAAGTCCGGTGATGATACAGATTTTTTGCTGTTTCGAAAAAAATGTCATATTTTTTGGGTGATATGTTTCAGAAATGGTTGATTTTATTGTGAAGATGTGATATACTTATATTCGATTGCTCTTTAATGCAGGACAGAAAGACTCAGGAGGTAACCGGAATGCCGGATTTTATGCAGGAAGCGGTAAATGAAGCCCTTAATGGAATCAGATGCGGACACGGCGGTCCCTTCGGAGCAGTTGTTGTAAGGGACGGGAAAATAATAGGCAGAGGGCATAACCGTGTGCTTCTGAATAATGACCCTACCTGCCATGGTGAGATTGAGGCTGTCCGTGACGCCTGCCGAAGAACTGGAACTCATGACCTTAGCGGATGTGTTATGTATACTACAGCAGAGCCCTGCCCTATGTGCAGAGGAGCTGTTCTCTGGGCGAATATTAAAAAGGTGTACTATGGCTGTACTGTCAGGGATACGGAGGATATTGGCTTCAGAGATCTTGAATTCTATGATAACTGGGAAGGCTTTGAGCATGAGATATCCGAAGAATGCGGACGTGAAATATGCCTTCAGCTTTTTGAAGAGTATAAAAAAATGAACCATGAACTGTACTGAACCTTAAAAAGCAATAATATTACAGAAAAAGATGAATCAATACTTGATTTTTATGGAATAAAATGTTATACTGTTAATAATCGGCTGTTTTGGGACAGGAATAAAAAATTATTTCTGAATATGGAAAAAACAGAGTATAATATTGGTATATATGCGTAAATTAATGAAGAGGTGCATTGTAATGGACGTGCGTCCGTCTGATATTCTTGTAATGAAGAAAAATCATCCCTGCGGAGGCAATGAAATGTATGTCATACGTTCGGGTATGGACTTTAAACTGCGGTGTGTAAATTGCGGCAGGGAATTTATGGTACCGAGAAATAAGATAGAGAAGCATATCCGCCGTATTGTGCGCAGTGAATCAAACGAATAAAATATAAATGAAAGGTGTCAGGTGTCATGCTGGAAAAGCTCAGACAGATGGAAGAAAATTATAATATATTGAATGAAAAACTGACGGATCCGGAGCTTATATCCGACCAGCAGAAATATGTTGAGCTTATGCGTGAATACAAGCACATGACGCCCATTGTAGAGCAGTATCATGCCTACAGAAATGCGGACAATAATTTAAAGGAAGCAAGAGAGCTTCTGGAATCCGGAGAAACCGACCCTGAGCTTGTGGAAATGGCTCAGACGGAACTGGAAGAATCAAAGAAAAAGTGCGAAGAGCTGAAAATAACTCTCAAAAGAATGCTCCTGCCTAAGGACCCGAATGATGACAAAAACGTTATTATAGAAATACGAGGCGGTGCAGGCGGTGAAGAAGCGGCACTTTTTGCAGGTGCGCTTTATCGTATGTACAGTATGTACGCAGAATCAAAGGGCTGGAAACAGGAAATTCTGAATGCAAATTCAACAGGTCTGGGCGGATTCAAGGAAATAAGCTTTTCTATAGAGGGCGAAGGAGCATATTCCAGATTCAAATATGAAAGCGGCGTACACCGTGTACAGCGTGTTCCGGAAACAGAATCCCAGGGCAGAATCCATACTTCAACAGTAACGGTTGCTGTACTGGTGGAAGCAGATGAGGTTCAGCTGGAAATCAACCCTGCTGACCTGAGAGTAGATGTGTTCCGTGCCAGCGGCGCAGGCGGTCAGCATATAAACAAGACGGAATCTGCTGTCAGAATAACCCACATTCCTACCGGCGTTGTGGTTGAATGTCAGGACGAACGCAGCCAGTTCAAAAATAAGGAACGTGCAATGCTCATTCTGAGGTCAAGGCTCTATGAGTCAATGCTCCAGGAGCAGAATGATAAAATTGCATCAGAACGTCGTATGCAGGTAGGAAGCGGCGACCGTTCGGAGAGAATCAGAACATACAATTATCCTCAGGGCAGAATGACTGACCACAGAATTGGTCTTACCCTTTACCGCCTGGAGGATCTGCTAAACGGAAATCTGGAAGAGGTGTTCGACGCACTTGCCACTGCTGATGAGCTGGCAAAGCTTGCAGGCGAACATAACGAGGCGTGAGAAGATGGAAACAGAACTGCTTTCTGCGGATGTTGCCGGCATTGAAAAGGCGGCAGAGCTTATAAAAAAAGGTGAACTGGTGGGGATGCCTACGGAAACTGTATATGGTCTTGCTGCTGACGCCTGTAATCCCCGGGCAGTGGCGAAGATTTTTGCAGCCAAGGGAAGACCTGCGGACAATCCGCTTATAGTGCATATTGCAGATATATCAGAGCTTCCTGAGCTTGCTGATGATATTCCGGAGCTTGCATACAGACTTGCAGGAAAATTCTGGCCGGGACCTCTTACTATGATTCTGAAAAAGAAAAGCTCCATTCCCGACATAACCTCAGGCGGTCTGGATACTGTGGGTATACGTATGCCCTCACATCCGGCTGCACTTATGCTGATAGAGAAATCCGGTCTGCCTCTGGCGGCTCCTTCCGGCAACATTTCCGGCTATCCCAGTCCCACAAAGGCAGAGCATATGATGCGTGATATGAAGGGCAGGATATCCGCTGTGATCGATGGCGGAGAATGCAGCGTAGGCGTTGAATCTACTGTAATTTCCTTCGAAAATGAAAACACTGTAAGAATTCTCCGTCCCGGCGGCGTTATAAGAGATGACCTGCTGGAGGAAGCGGAGAATGTTATAATCGACCCGGCTATTCTTCATGAGCTTTCAGAGGGTCAGACTGTCCGTTCACCGGGAATGAAGTATCAGCATTATTCTCCGAAGGCACGTGTAATAATGGTTGAGGGAGAATATGAGGCATTTTGCAGGTATGTAAACGAAAATTCACATGAGGGCGTATATGCCATTGTGTTTGAAGATGATAATAAGGGTATGCTTCGTGTTCCCTCTGTAAGCTATGGCTGCGATGACAGGGAACAGGCGCATATGATTTTTTCACGCCTTAGAGATATGGACCTTCTTGGTGCGGAAAAGGTTTATGTAATGGCTCCGAAGGCAGAGGGCGTGGGACTTGCTGTTTATAACAGACTAATAAGAGCTGCAGGATTTGAGGTGATACAGGTATGAACAGTTTGGAAGGTGTGATGGTAGTAGGGCTGACGGGTCAGACCGGCGCAGGCAAAAGTACCGTATCAAAGGTATTCAGGCAGTGCGGCTTCTGTGTTATAGACGCAGACCATATTTCCAGAGAAGTGGTTAAAAAGGGCAGCAGCTGTCTTCGTGAGATCGGTGACTGCTTTCCATGCAATGTTATCACAGAGGACGGAAACCTTGACCGGAAAGAGCTTGCAGGAATTATTTTCAGTGACAATAAAAAGAGAGAGCTTTTAAACTCAATAATGTATCCCTACATTGTGGGGTATATTCTCCAGGAGATCCACAGATATGCCGACAACGGGCAGAAAATGATCCTTCTGGACGCTCCCACTCTTTTTGAAAGCCGTGCAGACGATTTCTGTGAGCTTATCATATCTGTAGTGGCAAAGGAACCGCTTCGTCATTCCAGAATAATGAAGCGTGATAACCTCACCAGTGAACAGGCACAGGCAAGGATAGATTCCCAGCTGCCGGAATCATTTTTTATAGGTCATTCTGATTTTATAATAAAAAACAATAAGGACAGAGATAATCTTGACGCCGTTGCAAAGGAAGTTGCAGAAAAGGTCATTGATTATTATCGGGACAAGTTTTAGGAGGTAATGTAAAATGGAAAAAAGTTCAGCGTCAAAGGAGCTTAAAGAAAAGCTTTTTTCAAAGAACAAGCATACGTCATACCGTATAACTGCTGAGGAAAAGCAGAAGAGCGATACATTTGCAAAGGACTATACAGCCTTTCTGAATGCTTCAAAGACAGAGAGAGAAGCCTGTGCAAATGCAGAGGAGATCCTTAAAAGCAATGGTTTTGTGCCTTTCAAAGCAGGAATGGAGCTGAAGGCAGGGGACAAAATCTACAGAAATAACCGTGGCAAGGCAATCATTGCCGCTGTAATCGGAACTGCACCCATTACAGAGGGCGTCCGCATATGTGCGGCTCATATTGATTCACCAAGGCTCGACCTCAAGCAGAATCCTCTCTATGAGGACCATGAGCTGGCACTTTTCAAGACCCATTACTACGGCGGCATAAAGAAGTACCAGTGGGGCGCAATTCCGCTGTCCCTTCACGGCGTTATTGTTAAGGCTGACGGAAGCAGTGTTACCGTTAATATCGGCGAGGACGAAGGCGACCCTGTTTTCTGCGTTACAGACCTTCTTCCTCATCTTGCAACAGAGCAGATGAAACGTCCTGCTGTTTCTCTTATAAAGGGTGAGGAGCTTAATATTCTTGTTGGTTCACTGCCCTTTAACAATGACGAGGAAAGCGAAGCTGTTAAGCTCAATATTATGAATATTCTGAATGAAAAATACGGCGTTACAGAGGATGATTTTCTTTCAGCAGAGCTGGAAGCTGTACCCGCATTCCGTGCCTGTGATGTGGGACTTGACCGCAGTATGATAGGCAGTTATGGTCATGACGACAGAGTATGTGCATATCCTGCCCTTCGTGCAGTTGTTGACTGCAAGACACCTGTTCATACAGCTGTAGTGATCCTTACTGACAAGGAGGAAACAGGCAGTGACGGCAATACAGGTCTGTGTTCATCATATCTGCCCTATTTCATTGATGACCTGGCTGAATGCTTCGGTGCTAAGGGCAGACACGTTCTCAGTGCTTCACAGTGCCTTTCTGCTGATGTCAATGCCGCATTTGACCCTACATTCCCTGATGTTATGGAGCAGAAAAACTGCGCATATCTGAATAAAGGCGTATGTGTTACAAAGTTTACAGGTTCAAGAGGAAAGTCCGGAACATCTGACGCTTCCGCTGAATTTGTGGGAACAGTCAGAAGACTTCTTGATTCAAAGAATGTGGTATGGCAGACAGGCGAACTGGGCAAGGTAGACGCAGGCGGCGGCGGAACTGTTGCGGCGTATATTGCAAATCTGGACGTTGACACAATTGATGTAGGCGTACCTGTTCTCTGTATGCACGCACCCTTTGAAATCGTATCAAAGCTTGATGTATATATGACATACCGTGCATTCAGTGCATTTGTGGAATAAGGGAGTGACGGAATGAGTAACGAAAAAGCAAAGGTCAATCCCTGGCTTTCATTTCTGATTGACGGAATTTTATCAGGATTTACTCTCGGCGTGGGCGGAATGGTGAGCCTTTCCAGTGACAACAGGTATATGGGCGCATTTCTCTTTGCCCTGGGACTTTTTACCATTGTACAGTTCAGATACGGACTCTTCACCGGCAAGGTGGGTTATATCGTAAACAGAAAGCCTGTATATATCCTTGAAGTTCTTGTGACCCTCTTTGCAAATGCTGTGGGAACTCTTTTGGCGGCGGTTCTTTTAAGGCAGACAAGATTCTTTACATCTGCAGTTTCCGGAATGGATGTTACCATAGAGGAACGTGTTTCTGCTACCGTCCAGGGAAAGATCCACGATACGCCTCTGAGTATATTCATTCTTGCAGTATTCTGCGGAATGCTCATGTTTATTGCAGTTGAAGCGAACCGCCAGTGCCGTGCAAAGGGCAACTTTGCAGGGGCACTCTTCGGCGTGGTATTTCCGGTAGTTGTATTTATCATATGCGGATTTAACCACTGCGTTGCAGATATGTTCTATTACTTCTTCTGCGGCTGTCCTGATGTATCAGACGCACTTGTGTATTTTGCTCTGGCAATAACAGGCAATGCTGCCGGCGGAATGCTGATTCCCTTACTTAAAAAGCTGTCAAATCAGCCTCTTGAAGACTGATAAGAAAAAATGCCCGGTCTGACGCTTTGTCGGACCGGGTTTCTGTATATGTTAAGATTTGACCGATTGTGCAACAAATCACGCACAAAATGTCATTGACTTTGAAAAAGAATGGGTCTATAATGTAATAGGTTAAGAAAATTGCCTCTCTTTAATTAAATGAATATAAAAGGACACGGCTGTATCAATATGGTACAGCCGTGTTTCTATGTAAAAAATGTTATTCAGAACGAAGAGCAACTACCGGGTCTTTCTTGGCAGCGCTTCTTGAAGGAATAAGACCTGACAGAAGGTTAAGACCCATGCTGATAAGTACAAGTATTACAGCAGCCCCAACAGGAAGAACAGCATTCAGATTCATGATTCCTGTAAGACTGTGTACAATGGAGTTAATGGGTATGCACAGAAGATATGTAACGATAACGCCAAGCATACCTGCACTGAATCCGATAATAAGGGTTTCCGCATTGAACATACTTGAAACGTTTTTCTTTGACGCACCGATTGCACGGAGAATGCCAATTTCCTTTGTACGTTCCTGAACGGAAATAAGGGTGATAACCGCAATCATGATAGAGGATACGATAAGTGAAATTGCTACAAATGCAATAAGCACATATGTGATAGTATCAATGATGGTTGTAACAGAGGACATCATTATTCCCACATAGTCGGTGTATTTGATTTCTGAAAGCTCGTCCACGGTTTCATTATATGCGGAAATTGCGTCTTCAATTGTGTCCTTGTTTTCAAAGGATGAAGCATAGAGATTGATAGAGGAAGGGTCTTCCAGGTCAAGACAGCCAAGCTTTTTCAGGTTGTCTTCATAGGTGGAATCTGAAAATTCCAGAAGCTCATCATAGAAAACGGCGTATTTCTCAGTTGAGAAGGTATCCATTTCCGCAGCCAGTCCGTCCAGCATCTCCTGTGGACTCATGGCGGACATCTGTTCACGAACGCCTGCTGCATACTGTGCCTTTACCTGTTCCTGCATCATGGCGGTGAAGGATTCTGTAAGCTCCTCATCACTCATGGACTCAGTATATGATGATACTTCACTCTGGCTCATGCCCATCTGTTCAGAGAGAGCCTTTATCATGTTTTCTTCCATATCATCACGTGTCATGCCCTTCATGCTGTCCTTTGTCATCTGCTGAAGTTCATCCTCATCGGGAATTGACTTCATCTTAACGTAAAGAGCAGCCTTTTCTTCATCACTGAGGGAACTTACGTAATCTCTGAATTCAGCTTCCTTTTCCTCATCTGAAAGTTCGCCTGTGGATTCTTTGAAGGGCAGTCCTGTGAAAATATCTGTTGAAGGATCATCAAGCTGAGCATTTATGGGCTTTGAATCCTTTGTGTGTTCAATAACATATTCAGTAAGACCGTATGTGTAACCGATCGCACCGGAAAGCATGGTTGATGATGAATTCTCATTGGGTTTTATTATTCCGGTAACCTTAAGAGGAAGACCGTTGTCGTAGATGTACTTAACGCCTGCGTCGCTTTCCCGCAGATCAGTGTATGTACCGGTTTTTTCATCATAGCTGTAGCAGTCTGAATTGAGAACGGTGCGGAAATCCATTTCGCATAATTCCTCATAGCTCCAGCTTTTAGCTTCCTTTTCAGTAAGCTTTTCCTGATTTACCGCAGCGCTTACGATTTCGTCCATATTTTCCTTGGGCTGAAGACCCAGAGCATAGAGGGTAACATCGTCAATTTCATTGTTCTCGTCCAGTACCAGAACGATTTCGTCGTAATTTGCAGGCCAGTTACCGTATACAACGTCGTACTGCTTTTTCAGAAGGTCGTTTACAGGTTCGCCCTCATCACCGGGAAGAAGCTGCTGCCATGTCTGGGTGGATGTGCCGCCCTGCATCATTGTCATCATGGGAGAATCGCTTGTCAGACCCACGCTTTCATACATTTTGTTCATGGCGGTCATGTCCATGTTCATGAATTCCTTGATAAGGTCCTGCAGAAGCTTCTCGGAATCAGAACGTATAATAGTGCCGTCCACATTCTTTGTATAAATGAGAAGGTCAAGGTCGTAGGCATACTGTATGCCATTTATTGCCTCATGAAGACCGGATTCGCTGTCAGTTTTGCTATATTCCTCCTCAATATACTTTTTGAAGGAACGCAGGTCGTTTTCAGAGGTTTCAACATTGGTGAATGCGTCAACGATATTGTAAACAGCTGGCTTTTCATATACAGCATCGTCAGGGTGATTGCTGTCACTGTTTGCAGTTCCCATAAATGTCTGCATAAGGGTGCCCAGGTCAACGTTTGTTTTCTGGATAGTCAGCGGATAGGAAGAAAGGGTTTCCTCCTGAACATCATTTATATAGGTTGAAAATCCCTGGGAAATAGCAAGTACCAGAGCGATTCCGATTATGCCTATGCTTCCTGCAAAGGAGGTAAGCATTGTACGTCCCTTTTTAGTGAAGAGATTTTTGAGGGAAAGGGAAAATGAAGTGGCAAATGACATTGAAGGCTTTTTCAGTTTCTTCTTGCCCTCAGAAGCAGACTTTTCAAATTCCTTTTCAGCGGCAATTTCCTCTTCGGTGAGAGGAAGGCTGTCATTTGTAATAACGCCGTCCAGCATTTTTATTATTCTGGTTGAATATCTTTCAGCAAGCTCCGGGTTATGGGTTACCATAATAACAAGGCGGTCCTTGGCAATGCTTTTCAGAATTTCCATTACCTGAATGCTTGTTTCCGTATCAAGTGCGCCTGTGGGTTCATCAGCAAGAATAATATCCGGATTATTTACAAGAGCACGTGCAATTGCAACACGCTGCATCTGACCGCCGGACATTTCGCCGGGCTTTTTCCGGAGCTGATTTTCAAGTCCTACCTGTTTAAGTGCTTCCTTTGCCCGCTGTCTGCGTTCGGATTTTGAAACGCCGGAGAGGGTAAGTGCAAGCTCAACATTCTGGAGAACTGTCTGATGAGGGATAAGGTTATAGCTCTGGAAAACGAATCCAATGGAATGGTTTCTGTATGAATCCCAGTCACGTGCCTTGAAGGATTTGGTGGATTTACCGCCAATCACAAGATCGCCGCTTGTATACCCGTCAAGACCTCCTATGATGTTCAGCATAGTTGTCTTGCCGCAGCCAGAGGGACCTAAGATAGACACAAATTCACTTTTTCTGAATTTAAGGTCTATTCCTTTGAGGGCGTGTACCGTATTTTCGCCGGCAAGATAATCCTTTTTAATGCCAATTAATTCCAGCATATACTTTTCCTCCTGTTTTTCATATTAGTACTATTATAACAGATAAATCTTTCCATATCAAGAGAAAAACCCATAAATTCATCTGACTATCACATTCTGCTTTAAAAAGGTTACATGGCTTGTTTATACTGTTTACAGTGCCTGGGCGATTGTACAAATTTTACGGCAATACCGCACAAAGCAGTTTCTCTCTTTGCCTCAAAGAGGAAGATTTTTCAGAAAAATTTTCTAAAACCTCTTGACAAGTGAACGAATGTTTACTATAATGAAAAGGCAGGTGAACAACTGTTTACTATGAAAGGAGGAACCATGGAAGAGAAGAAGAGCCTGACGGCGGTTATGTCCCTATTTGTAAGGGCATTTCACAATGCTGTGGCAGAAGAGCCTGTATTCAGAGATGAAATTGCAGGGAAACTTCTGAGTAAGAATGAATGCAGAGAAACGGGAGAATACATTGTAAGCGGAGGGGAATTCTTTTTCCCGGGGCAGAATGAAAATCTTAAAAGCCGTGAGGAGATCCTTGAACTTATCGTGAATACCCAGCTTGCCCCGACGGTGCTTGCCAGAGGAAGGTACATTGAGGACTGTCTGAAGACTGCTGTAATGACAGGCACACAGCAGTATGTGATTCTCGGTGCAGGCTATGACAGCTTTGCATGGAGGGAAACTGAGCTGCTTAAAAGCCTTGATGTTTTCGAAGCGGATCAGCCGGAGGTGCAGAGGGATAAGCTGGAGAGGATAAGCCGTGCAGGACTTGAAATTCCCGGGAATCTTCATTTTGTACCCATTGACCTTTCAGCAGAGGATCTGAAATCCTGCCTTGCTGAAAATGGCTTTGACCCCGGGAAGAAGACTTTTTTCAGTCTGCCGGGTGTGAGCTATTATCTTGAAGACAGGGATATCCGCAGAACCCTTGAAAGCATATCCTCATTTGCGGCGGAAGGAAGCATGATCGTTTTCGATTACGCTGACGAGGGACTTTTCAGCACTGATGTTCAGAGGGTGAAAAATATGCTTGCCATGGCTCATGCAGGCGGAGAACCTATGAAATTCTGCTGTGACGAATATTATCTCACAAAAATGCTTGAAGAGTACGGCTTTCTTTTATATGAAGAGCTTTCTCCTGATGATATTGAGGACAGATATTTTTCAGAATCGGATATATCAGCCTTTGAGCATATACATTTTGCATCGGCGGTTATAAAGAAGGCAGGATACACAAACACAAAGGAAAGGATTCTTCATACTGCACTGGAGCTGTTTTCCGAAAGAGGTTATGACGCCGTTTCAGTCCGTGACATAGCAGGAAAGCTGTATATCAGCCAGGGCGCACTTTATAAGCATTATAAGAACAAGAGGGATATATTCGACAGTATTCTGAGGGAAATGGAAAAGCGGGACGGCGAAAAGGCAATGGAAAGCAGCCTTCCTGTGAAGAGCAGTGAGGAAGACCCGGATTCCTACAGATCCGCTGAATATGAGAATCTCAGAAGCTTCACCCTTAATATGTTCAGCTACTGGACCCAGAATAAATTTGCGGCAGATTTCAGAAAAATGCTTACCCTGGAACAGTACAGAAGCAGGGAAATGTCAGAGCTTTATGAGCAGTATCTGTCAGCAGGACCTTTGAAGTATACAGAGGATATTTTCCGTGGAATGGGCGTAAATGAGCCGGAAAAGAAGGCTCTGGAATTTTATGCCCCGGTGTTTTTCATGATGATCCTGTACGACAGAGCCGATGATAAAAGGAAAATATGCAGTCAGGTTAAGGAACATATACAAAATTTTAAGACAGAGGTATGAGAAAATGAAATACGAAAAAAGTGAAAAGTACAATAAACCCGAACTTATGGCAAAAATCATGGGACCGAATCCTGTAAAGCTATGTGAGGAGCTTCTCATGGACAGCAAAATTAAAAAGGGCGCATTTGTGTGTGACCTTGGAAGCGGACAGGGACTTACATCTGTGTTTATGGCAAAGGAGTATGGATATAGGGTCTGTGCCTGCGACCTCTGGAGCAATCCTGAGGAGAATATGAAGTTCTTTTATGAAATGGGGCTTTCCAACAGCGAGATAATCCCTGTAAAGGCTGACGCCTGCGAACTGCCCTTTGAAAAGAACTTCTTTGACGCTGTTGTAAGTACGGATTCCTACAACTATTTCGGCAGGGATAAGAAGCTTCTTGTCAAGATACTCCTTATCCCTGCCGAAATAGTTGTAAGTACGGATTCCTACAACTATTTCGGCAGGGATAAGGAGTATCTTGACAAGAAGCTTCTTCCATTTGTGAAGAAGGGCGGTTATGTTTATATTACAGTTCCGGGAATGAAAAAGGATATTCATGATGATATACCAGAGGAGCTTCTGCTGTCATGGACGCCGGAGCAGCTTGATTATATACATGATGTGACATACTGGAAGAATATCCTTGGCAGCTGCAAAACCGGTGAAATTATTTCAGTATGCGAAATGGAATCCAATGAAGAGGTGTGGCAGGACTGGCTCATGCAGGAAAATGAATATGCTGTCGGTGACAGAAAAGCAATGGAAGCAGGAGGAGGGAAGTACCTTAATTTCATAAAAATAGTAATCAGAAAGAAGTGACAGGGATTAATCCTTCTCAAAAATTTGTAAATCACTGGACAAAAAATCTGAAATGTGGTATAATGTGTAAAGCTTATAATAAGCTGTCAGACTGTTGAAAAAACGTATAAATAGCGGGCGAGCAATGCTCGCCCCTACAAGAAAATTGCGGTTTTACGTCATTGTAGGGGCGACCATCGGTCGCCCGAAAGATTTAAAATATTCTTTTTCTACAAGATGAAAGCTTATAATAAGCTTTTAAAATGAGCTTTTATATTTGAGGAGGAATGACAGATGAAATATCTTGTTGTATTATGTGACGGAATGGCAGATTACCCCATGGAAGAGCTGGGGGGAAAAACACCTCTTGAAGCTGCAAAGGTTCCCAATATGGACGCACTGGCAAAGACCGCTAAGGCAGGTCTTGTAAAAACAGTCCAGGACGGAATGAAGCCGGGAAGTGATGTTGCAAATCTCTCAGTACTGGGTTATGACCCTATGATCTATTATACAGGACGTTCTCCGCTGGAGGCAGGAAGCATAGGCATTGACATGAAGAAAACAGACGTTGCTCTGAGATGCAATCTTGTTACTGTAAGCGATGAGCCTGCATATGAAGACAAGACTCTGCTTGATTACTGTGCTGATGATATTTCAACGGAAGACGCAAGAGTGCTTATTGAGTATATCGAAGAAAAGCTTGGCTGTGAGGAATTCAGATTCTATACCGGCGTGGCATACAGACACTGCCTTATCTGGAATAACGGCACTACAGACCTGGGAGGACTGACTCCTCCTCATGATATTACAGGAAAGCCGGTACGTGAATATCTCCCGAATAAAATGAGCGGAAATGCTTCCAAGCTCCAGGAGCTTATGGAAAAGTCATACGAGCTTCTGAAGGATCATCCTCTCAACAAGGCAAGGGAAGCAAAGGGTCTGCGTCCTGCAAACAGCATCTGGCTTTGGGGCGAGGGCGTTCGTGCAGAGCTTGACAATTTCAGGGAAAAATACGGTCTGAAGGCTTCCATGATCTCTGCTGTTGACCTTCTGAAGGGAATCGGCAAATTCTCCGGCATGAGAGTTGTGGAGGTTGAAGGGGCTACAGGCTACATTGACACCAATTTTGAGGGCAAGGCTCAGGCTGCAATAAAGGAATTTGAAGACGGCCAGGATTTTGTTTATATCCACGTTGAAGCTCCCGATGAATGCGGTCACCGTGCTGAAATTCAGAACAAGGTTCGTGCAATTGAGCTTATCGACGAGAAAATTCTCGGTCCTGTAACAGAAGCACTCAGAAAAATGGGGGATTTCAAGGTTATGGTAACCCCTGACCATGCAACGCCGCTCTGCCTTAAAACTCATACAAACGACCCCATACCCTTCTTTATTTATGACAGCACAAAACCGGAAAAGGGCGTTCCGTGTTTTAACGAGAAAACAGCAAAGGAATCCGGGCTGTACATTGATGAAGGCTTCACCATGATGAAGGATTTTGCCGATGCTGAATGAAAACTTCGGAAAAGAACACGACAGGGCAGTTCTGAAAAAGGCGTACCGATTTATATTTATAACAATGGTTATTGCATATATTGTTATCTGCGCCTTGTCTGTATATGCTGTAAGCGTTCTGGACAGAAACAACGTTGTCCGTCAGATAGATAAGAATGTTAAATCCATAACAGCCTATCTTGAGCATGGCTACCAGACGGGAGAAACTGCGAAAAATGAATTCCTTGATGAATACCGTACAAAGACCCGTGTTATTTCCGTAATGATCCATGACTCTGAGGAACTCTGGGATAACGAGTCCATACTTGAAGAAATACGTGTTGCTGTGGACGCTGAAGAGGTAAGCGTATTTACCCATAAGGGTGAAGTCGTTGCCACCACTGCTTCATACGGAAAGAAGGTTTCCGTTGAAACTGAGTTTTCAGAGCATATAAACGAGCCGAATTATAATAATGCTGTGCTTCATGATGAAGGCAGCACACCTTATGTTGCCTCTGCTGCTCAGCTTGCAGATAAGGGATATATGCTCCAGATAACCTATAATGCGGATTCTCTGATAAAGCTTGCGGAGGATTCCTCAATAAGTTCGGTTGCCAAAAATTTCCCGCTGTATTCAAAGGGAAAAACGGTGATTATTGACAGTGAAAGCTTTGTTTATGTAAGCCATACCGATTCCAGAAAAATCGGTGAAAAGTGTTCGGTGGATCCGGAGAAATTTCATAGGAACAAAAGCAAATTTGATGAAACCATTTCTAATGAAAGAGTAATGGTGCGTTATCATAAGTATGAGAACTATATAATAGCAGCCTATGTTCCCTATGATGACATATTCGGTGCAAGCTATGCAGTTCTTGGCTGGATGATTGGCGGCGGCGCTGTAATATTGACAGTTACCCTTCTGGCAATGCGTATGGCAACAATACGTGCAATGAAAGTCTATGAGCTGAGTGAAGACAAGGATATTAAAGCTGAAATGGACGAAAAGGTTCCGGAAACAGCTGAGAAATAAGAAAAGCCGCTGTGGGTTCAGATCCCGGCGGCTTTTTGCGTAATCGCATTTTGAGGACTGCCTGTACTGTAACCCATTTAAGCTTCTTTTGAATATAATGAAAAGAGGGCAGACGCTCTCAGAAATTTGAAAGGAGCTGACAATATTGAAAGAAACCTATGAATTCATGAGAATGCCCTGCGAATTCAGGCATTCTTTTATAAATGAATCATCGGAACCGGATATGAAACAGTGGAATAAATGCGGAATGAGTCCTTTTCCAAAGGAAACGCCCATAGGAATGGCATATGTCCCTTATCAGCAGTGGGAGCAGACCTATGATGCAAAAGAAGGCTTCTCCAGAGGTACAATATTCCCGGAACTTGACCTGCCTTTCGCTGGAGGTGACTGCACCTATGAATGAACGCCGTGAGCTGCTTTGCAGTATTCAGCAATATGACTTTGCGCTCTATGATTTGCAGCTGTACCTTGATTCCCACCCGGACTGCAGGGAGGCAATGCACAAGTATAAAAAATACAAGGCGCTGAAACAGGCGGCTCTGGATAAATTTGTCCGGCTTTACGGTCCGATTTCTGCCGAACAGTCCGATACCGAAGACCAGTGGAACTGGATTCAGAATCCCTGGCCATGGGAAAAGGAGGCAAACTGAGTTATGTGGATTTATGAGAAAAAACTCCAACACCCGGTAAACATCAAAAATCCTAATCCGAAGCTTGCAAAATTTATAATATCACAGGTCGGCGGACCCGACGGAGAACTTGCAGCCTCTATGCGGTATATGCACCAGCGTTATGCAATGAAACAGGGAAAAATTAAGGGTATACTGACGGATATTGCGACGGAAGAACTGGTACATTAATGATGGATATAGAATACATCACTGTATAAAAAAACGGCGGTATCCTTTTTGGATACCGCCATTCTGCATTTCTATTTCAGTTTCTCATCAATACTTTTTATATGCTCCAGAATCTGTTCCAGCGTATCTTTTTCAGTCAGCGGCTCTTCCGTAACCGGC
>JBJERG010000291.1:0-3002 GCA_051882155.1 Ruminococcus sp. | reverse complement strand
CCGATCTATCATCAGGTTTGTAACTGCAAATCGGATTACTGATTTCAAATCCAATTTTCTGCAAAACATACATTACAAATTCAATACATGAAAACGCCTTATATATAGATAACCCATTAGTGATAGGATATGTCAGAACAGAAATTAGATTGTATATGTATTCCTTGTCGTTTTTTACATCACAAATGATATTCTGCACCATGGTATATTGTTTTTCCGTAACAGGAATTCTGAAAATCACAACGTCTACAGTATCCGTTTTATTTAATGTATATCGGATCATACTTTCTTTTATCAATCTTCCTGTAAGTAATGCCTTATGCTTTTTTCTTGCAAAAGAATATAGAGATTCCAGTTCCTTGTCCAGGGCAATTGCCGAGTGATTGTATTTTAATTTTCCTATTTTCCTGATTGCCTTTCCAAACTTTGTAGGTGTTTTAGAAATAACTACATATAAAAATTTCTCTTCCAGATTACTCCCTTCTTTCAGTAATATATAATTTTCAACATTTTATACCATCAATGATAAATGCATTTCTATCATTTTTCGAGTTTGTTCGCTGATTTGTACAGTGCTGTTTTTATTTACAAAGTCCTTACTTAACACATCAATAAAGTCCAGGTACACATCAGTCTTTCGGAACGGTGCACGTTTCATGACCAATTCTGGATTTCGGATCACTGCTACTACAATCGGACATTCTGCCTTTTTTGCAATTTTGAACGCACCATTCATAAACGGAAGCAATTCATTCGTCGGATTACGTGTTCCCTCGGGATAAATACCAATGGAAGCGGTTTGAGTTTTTATAATCTCTGCGGCTTGATTTATCGTTTTGACTTCCTCACGGATATTATCTCTGTCCAGTGACAAGCAGAAACATTTGTGCATCAGACGCCCTACAATAGGAATTCGGCATATCTCCTTTTTTGCCACAAACCCCATATGATATTTACGCAGCACATTCATTGTCAGAAGCGGATCCATAGCTCCTCTGTGATTGCCGGCAAGCATGAATTTTTCTTCCGGCAGAAGCTCCATTCCAGTAACATGAAGTTTGATTCGCAGTGCCTGCATGACAATACCAATAATACAATTGGAACATGCCCGAAAAAACAGACTATGCTTCACACATTTTTTCTTTGTATCAATAAATCTCGTACAAATGAAAAAGAAAATCACACAGCACAATATTAAAACGAGAAAGCTCACTACAAAAACAAGCGGAATATAATAAATCTGACCAAATACGCCAAATATCAACAGAACAATTGTAATGAGTGCAGACAATACTGCTGTGACTGGCAACAGCATTATTACACCTCCTTGAAAGCAAGACAGCTATTATGTCCGCCAAATCCGAGTGAATTGCTTAGTGCCAAATCCACCTTTGCTTCTCTCACTTCATTGGGACAGATATCCAGATCACAAGCTGTATCCGGTATTCTATAGCCGATTGTCGGCGGTATACATCCGGTTTGCAATACCAGAATGCAAACAATTGCCTCTACTGCACCTGCTCCACCAAGAAGATGTCCCGTCATGCTTTTTGTGGAAGAAACCACCGCCTTATATGCCAGTTTCTCACCAAGTGCACGTTTAATTGCCAGTGTTTCAATTTCATCATAATGTGTAATTGCTTCAATTCCATGTTTTCCATGAATCATACTGTCCCACATATCTGTAACAGTATTCCCAATTGGTGTTACAGCTCCCATACCAGTTATTACAACTCTTCTCATTATGCGTACTACTCCTTATGAAAATTCATTATGACAAACAAAGATACTCTTACTTGTCATCCTCATCATATCGCACAGATGTTTTATCATTGTTTGAAAATTGTTTGAGTATTATTAATCTGTCGAATCTTACAGAAAAACACTCTCTTACTCAAAATCTGGAAGAGGGTTTTGCCTTTAGAAGCTGTTCACCCTTGGTTTCCATTTAAATGATAGATACATCTATATTCTTTATTTTATCCAGTAAAATGTCTTCCTCTGTCGGTAAATCGGCAGCAAGCTCAATCTGTTTTCGTATATCAAGCATGTCCTTATCCGTTTGTGCAATAACATCTGCACAGGATTTCAGCTTGGCAATCACTTCCTGTTCACCTGGAACGATATGCTTATACTTCAGCTGGTGCTCAAGACTTGCCCAAAAATCCATTGCAATGGTGCGAATCTGCACCTCTACTTTCATATCCCGTTTTTGCTCGGAGAAAAATACCGGAACACTCACAATCAGATGCAGACTCCGGTAGCCGTTGGGTTTCGGGTTGGCTATATAGTCTTTACGTTTGATAAGTGTAATATCATCCTGACAGATAAGCGAATCCGCAAGTGAATAAATATCATCGATATATGCGCAGATGATACGAATTCCTGCAACATCCTCTATTGCCTGCTCAATATTTTCTATTGTAAATTCCAGAGCCTTTTTATCCAGCTTTTCGGAAATACTTGCTGTACGCTTCAAGCGTGAGCTGATAAACTGAATGGGATTACGCTGGTGTCTGACATTAAAATCTGTGTTCAGAACATCGAATTTGGTACGGATCTCTTTAATGGCACATGTATACATCATCATTAATTCTTTATACTGAACCATTGTTCCTATAAAGTGCTTTGTCTGTTCCATGAACGCCGTTGCTGTTTTAGATGACAACACCTGTAACTCAGCTGGCTGTGCTAATTCAAAAGCCTCGCTGATAATCTGATTCATACTTTCTGAATCTATGTAGTGATTTTCATTGTTCTCTTTCATTGTTAAACTCCTGATCAACCAATACTCCATATCTTGTCATAGTCGTATGTGTCCTTATAAGTCCTGCTTTTCAGCTTATAAGCGATTATTGACACAACCGCTGCCAGTGCCGTAATTATAACTGCAATAGCTCCACAAAATCCAATACTGTTTCTCATAGTTAAGACTCCTTTCAAGGTTTCGTGAAATTCATGAATATGCGTATATTGTAATGCATGAATGTTTGAAAAGTGCT
>JBJERG010000290.1:0-3007 GCA_051882155.1 Ruminococcus sp. | reverse complement strand
TGCTTTAATGAAAGCAATTCTTTTGAATCAGATGATAGTCAGGAAACAGATCCGTTTCTCAAAGCTTTCATGAAATAATTTAACTCAGTCCGTATAATCAGGAGGAGTCTTATTTCTACAAGTACACAATATCTCTTGCAGGCTGCTGCAATTCTTACGGCTGCTTCTGTGAGAGATTATAAAGGCAATGCAAACTTTCAGGCTCATAAGCCTGTAATAAATGACAATAAAAACAAAAGGAGAGATTATTATGAAGTACAGTTACACACCAAAGGGCGTTTGCTCAAGGCTAATTACAATCGAGGTTGAGGATGGAAAGATACTTAATGTTGAATTTACCGGCGGCTGTAACGGCAACCTGAAGGGCATAGGAGCTCTTGTAAAGGGTATGGATGTAAATGAAGCTATTTCCCGTCTTGAAAATATCCGCTGCGGCATGAAAAACACATCCTGTCCCGATCAGCTTGCCAAGGCACTCAAAGAGGCATTATAATTAACAAGCATATATCTTACTATTAAATAATGCAAAAAAAAGACTCCCGCAATGGGAGCCTTTTTTATAACTATTGTTTATCTTCAAGAAGCTTACAATACATTTCCATGTATTTTTCAGCAGATTTATTCCAGCTGAAATCACAGTTCATAGCTCTCTTGACAAGAGCATTCCACTTCCGTTTGTTACTGAAAAGCTCTAAGCCACGTTTTACGGCGTCAAGCATATCAAGGGCGTCAAACGCCTTGAATGTGAATCCATTGCCGTTTTCTCCGCCTGCGTCATTTACAGAGTCCTTAAGTCCGCCTGTTTCACGTACAATCGGAATCGTTCCGTAACGCATTGCAACCATCTGAGCAAGTCCGCAGGGTTCATTCTGTGAAGGCATCAGGAAAAAGTCTGCGCCCGCATAAATTTTCCTGGAAAGCTCCGGCATAAATCCAATGTTTGCCTTTACTTTGTCAGGATGCTGATCCTGCATTTCAAGGAAGAAATCCTCAAAAAGTTTCTCGCCGCTTCCAAGTATTACAAATTTACAGCCAATATCAAGCATTTCATGGAATACTCTCTGTATAAGCTGTATTCCCTTATGAGCAACAAGACGTGTAACTATACCAATAACAGGAGAATCATCAACAGGCAAACCCATTTCCTTCAAAAGGTCTTCACGGCATTTTTTCTTGCCTGCTATGCTTGCGGAAGAATAATTTTTAGCAATAACAGTATCAGTTTCCGGATTATAATGCTTTGTATCTATTCCATTGAGAATGCCCTTTATTCCGTCTTTTCTTCGCACTAACGCTCTGTCCATGCCATATGAATACCATGGATCAAGAACCTCTTTTGCGTATGTCGGGCTTACGGTTGTAATAATGTTCGCCGTTTCAATAGCACCCTTCATAAGATTGACGCATCCATCAAATTCCAGAAGATTTGTATGGTAATTAGGCAATCCCATAAGCTCTGTTACTACCTCTCTGCCATATACTCCCTGGTACTGGATATTATGAATCGTGTAGATAGTTTTTATGCCCTCATATTCTCTGTGATACTTGTACATTACATCGTAATATACAGGGATCATGGCTGTCTGCCAGTCATTGCAGTGAATGATATCCGGCTTCCATTCAATAAGAGGAAGTATCTCAAGAACCGCACGGCTGAAAAATACGAATCTCTCACAATCATCGTAAAAGCCATACATTCCGTCACGCATGAAGTAATATGGATTATCGATCAGATAATATAACACACTGCCATGCTGAATCATATATACACCGCAGTACTGCTTGCGCCAGGACACGTCAACGGTAACATCACCCAGAAATGTCATCTTATTGCGAAGCTCAGGCTTCACACTTCTGTACAGAGGCATTACCACACGGCAGTCACAGCCAAGCTCTCCGATTGATGCCGGAAGCGAACCAAGTACATCAGCAAGACCTCCGGATGCTGCAAAAGGTAATGCTTCACTTGCTGCAAATAATATTTTCATTAGTGATCCCTTTCTTTGTTTTGTATATTACAGAGAAATTTATTTTAAATCAAATCTTAGCTTTTTTGCTGAGATAAAGAGGATACTCAGGAGAACCTGTCAGTACTTTCTCGGCAGATATTTCTACTTCCTTATCTGTTACAACTGATTCAATACTGCATTTCTCACCTATCACTGTACCCTGCATAAGTACACAGTTCTTTACAACTGCTCCCTTTCCGACCTTAACGCCACGGAACAATACACTGTTTTCAACAGTTCCTTCTATCATACAGCCATCTGCAATAGTAGAATTATTTACCTTTGTTTCCAGACCATATTTAACAGGTGCATTATCTCCTGTCTTTGTATAAATAGGAGATTCAGTATTGAAAAGGCTCTTTCTTATATCAGTCTGCTGAAGCATGAGATTTGTCTTGTAGTAAGTTTCAAGACTGTCTATCTTGAAATATACACCTTTATGCTCATAGCCCTTGAATACAAATTCGTCCTTGCGTCCCTGAAGCACGTCACGAATCATGCTGTGCTGATTTTTGCTTGCTGCTTCACGAACGATCTTCTTGAGAAATTCTGTTCTCATTACAAACATATCAAGACAAATATTGCATTCGCCTGCCATATCCGGATTTACAAGAACTTCAGTAACAGTATTATCTTCATCAACTGTGAGAATGTTAGTGCTGATATTCTTTTCCATGCGGTACATACCCTTTGCATATACTATTGTAATATCTGCACCGGATTCCTCATGCTGTGCTATTACATTACTGAAATCAATATTTGTAATAACATCACAGTTGGACATTACAACATACTCAGATTTTGCATAGTCAATGAAATTCCATACATTATTAAGTGCCTCAAGTCTTCCCTGATATACACCGCCGCCAACATGGCTGAATGGCGGAAGAAGATGAAGACCGCCCTTTTTTCTTGCAAGATCCCATTCTCTCCCTGAACCAAGATGATCCATCAACGAACCATAATTGGACTTGGTAATAACGCCAACTTCCTGGATT
>JBJERG010000289.1:0-3012 GCA_051882155.1 Ruminococcus sp. | reverse complement strand
AGGAGCAATGTTCTTCTGAACGCCTGCGTATATGAGGCCGAATTTGCTCACATCAACTTCCTCTGAAAGAATACATGATGACATATCTGCTACGAGAGGAATATCCCCTGTATCCGGAATATATGGGTAGTGCGTTCCGTAAATAGTGTTGTTGAATGTGATATGCACATAGTCCGCATCAGGTCTGAAGTCTTCTTTCTTAACTTCAGGAATATATGTGAATGTTGATTCTTCTGAAGATGCAACGATTTTGATATCACCGAATTTCTGCGCTTCCTTCGCAGCCTTCTTTGCCCATGTACCGGAAACGATATAATCAGCTTTCCCGGATTTTCTCAGCAGGTTCAGCGGAACCATGGCGAACTGAAGTGTGCCGCCTCCCTGAACAAACATAACCTTATAATTATCAGGAATGTTCATGATATCTCTGAGATTCTGTTCTGCATCTGCTAAAATTGCCTTGAATTCAGCGGATCTGTGACTCATTTCCATTACTGATTCGCCGCAGCCCTTGTAATTTACCAGGTTTGCTGCAACGTCCTCCAGTACGCTCAATGGCAGCATTGATGGTCCTGCCGAAAAATTATATGCTCTTTCTTTACTCAATTTGGTCACCTCCACTTGATTTTTATATATTTTACCTTTGAGTACTTAAAAATAATTGCATATATTATAGCACTTTACCTTACTGACGTAAAGTGCTATAATGAATGTAATTACGTAAAAATGACGCCGAAATCCGCGTCCTAAATAAATTACAAGAGGTGAGTAACGATGTACAAAATTGGAACTTTTAACAAGATTTCTCCCGTAGGCCTGGGAAAGCTTACTGATAACTTCACCCTGGTGGAAGATCAGAATGAAGCCAACGGAATTATTCTCAGAAGCTACGATATGCACGAAATGGATTTCTCCGACAACCTTCTGGCAATCGGCAGAGCCGGTGCCGGTACAAACAATATTCCGGTTGACAAATGTGCCCAGCAGGGTATTGTCGTGTTCAATTCACCGGGTGCTAACGCCAATGCCGTTAAAGAACTCTGTCTGGCAGGCATGATTATGGCAGCCAGAAACATCCCTGCAGGAATCGCATGGGCTAAAACTCTGGTAGGCAGCGAAGGCGTAGGAAAACAGATAGAAAAAGGCAAAGGTCAGTTTGCCGGCACTGAAATTCTGGGAAAAACGCTGGGAGTTATCGGCCTTGGTGCTATAGGCCGTCTCGTAGCTAATGCATGCGTCGGTCTCGGCATGACTGTTATCGGATATGATGCTTTCCTCACTGATAAAGCAAAAGCTGAACTGGATCCTGCTATCACGGTAGTTGACGATCTCAATGCACTTTATCCACAGTGTGACTATATCTCAATCCACGTTCCTGCCAATGATTCAACAAAGGGCATGATGAATGCAGTAGCTTTCGCTCAGATGAAAGATGGAGTTAAATTTATGAACTTCTCCAGAGACAAGCTTATGAACGATGATGACCTGCTGGCAGCTCTTGACAGCGGTAAAATTTCTGCATATGTAACTGACTTCGCCGATGACGCTATTCTTAATGCTGACAGAGCTGACATTATAGTTCTGCCGCACCTTGGCGCATCATCAGCAGAAGCTGAAGACAATTGTGCGATTATGGCAGTAAGCCAGGTTATGGACTATCTTGAAAACGGCAATATCGTAAATTCAGTAAATATGCCTGCAGTATCTCTTGGTGCAAGAAAAGGCACAAGAGCATGCATCATTGCAAGAGCCGATGCGGCTGCCGCTGTACTGGCTAAAGTCGCTGAACTCGGAGCTGCTGATGTAGCTTCTGCGACTCGTGGTGACTATGCTTACATATTGGCTGAAGTTGAAGCTGATGAAGCAGCTATCGCAGTTGACGGTGTGATCAGAGTAAGAATTCTGAAATAAGATTATGTTACTTTAGAAATATTAAACGGGCTGCGCATTAACGTTTAATTTATCGTTAATGCACAGCCCGTTTTTCAGATTCAGTATCCAACTACATCGCACATCCGGAGTACCAGCTGTTGATGCGGTCTGTAAGTCCGCAGAACTTAGCCTTGTACAGTCTCACAATATTGCCTACGAGAAGAGCTGCAATAACAGTGCCCTCACGCACACCCTGAATTGTATGAAGTGCCGCAAGACATGCAATAAATGCAACAGCAGTCATCACAATATCAGAAACCATTCTTGTGCGTCCGAACTCCTTTCCTGCAGCACGTGATACCGACCTGACGAAAGCATCACCCGGCAGCATCACAACGTTTCCCGTCACCTGAAAATAAACTCCCATCGCAAGAACAAAACATCCTATTATCATAAACAGAAGTCTCATAGGATATACTGCCGGGGCAAAAGGCTCCAGGCAGAAAATCCAGAAATCAATGATATATCCAAACGGAAATGTAACTATTATCTGCAGCAGCAGTTCCACCTTCTTGGCTTCCCTTTTTTCTATTATCAGCTGAATCAGTATCAGCAGCATACTGAAAATGATTGTCCAGTTGCCGACCGTCATCTTAGGTACAATAAGTGACAATGTATATGGTATAGCCGATATGGGTGATGTTCCCAGACCGGACTGTGTTGTAAAAGCGATACCAAGTGCTGTAAGCACAAGCCCGGCTGCGAACACCAGATATCGTTTGACCGTTTCAGTTTTCATTTTAAACCTCTTATATATTCTGCAGCTGCCCGGTCAGATTCTGACGGGCAGCTGTCTTAAAAAACTATAATATAATATTCCCGATAATCATCACAACTGCTGCAGCTATCCATGCAACTGCACACTGTCCGACAACAACGCCTGCTGCCCATCTGCCCCCCAGCTCACGTTTGACAGATGCAATCGCTGCAACACAAGGTGTATACAGCAGGCAGAACACCAGAAGCGATGCAGCTGCCACAGGCGTAATGGCACTGATAAGTGATGATGTGGTTCCGAACAGTACAGACAGAGTAGATACAACACTTTCTTTAGCCATGAAGCCCGTAATAAGTGCTGTT
>JBJERG010000288.1:0-15656 GCA_051882155.1 Ruminococcus sp. | reverse complement strand
AGGAGAGAGGAATCGCTTGCGGTGGAGAGGTTAAGGATAAATTCTCATTTATTATACAGCTTTTCCGTCACGCCGAAGCTAACGACCGTTTTCTATAATTATTATACCACACCTTAACTTTCTTGTCAAGAAATTATGTAATCAGAAAGAAATTCATAAATTTGGGTATAGTCAAGCTGACTATCCGATTTTAAAACAAGCACTGCATTTGATGCAGTGCTTGTTTTGTATTTTTTAGTTGTGCTTAAACAATGGGCAGTTCGTTATCGCCGGGAATAATACCGCTTGTAGTGATAACGTCCTCGCATTCAAACTCCACGATTTCAATTTCTGGTGTTGCATAAGTTTCTTTCATTTAACTCACCTCACATCCCGGTCCGTATTCCATTTTCATCTACATAATAACCATCGGGAGTATAACCATTCATTAACAAAGTTCCATCATCGTTTAAATAATACCAATTTCCTCCGTCTAGTACCCAACGACTTGTTTGCATAATTCCATCATCGCCAAAATAAAACCAGGCACCGTCAAATCCGGGAATATTGGTTACCCAACCTGTCTGCATAATTCCGTCATTGCCAAAATAAAACCAGGCATCGTCATATCCGGTAATACCGGTTGCCCAACCTGTCTGCATAATTCCATTGTCATCATAATAATACCAATTTTCTCCGTCTTGTACCCAACCAGTTTTCACATTATA
Source organism: Ruminococcus sp. (assembly GCA_051882155.1). Taxonomy (GTDB): domain Bacteria; phylum Bacillota; class Clostridia; order Oscillospirales; family Ruminococcaceae; genus Ruminococcus_C. The sequence continues at coordinate 14,949 of JBJERG010000288.1, read as the reverse complement.
TTCAACTGCTGCCCGATTGTAAAGGTAAAGCGCCTTCACAAGATTCTTCAGATTTTCGTCTGCTGCATCGCTGTTAAGTACAGTCTTAGCATAGCTTAGCGCACTGTAACCGCTTATAACCGGTGTTCCGCCTATTGATACTGTATGTGCCGTGCCAAGCTTATCAGCGCTTATATTTTTAATATCAATGTAGTAATAACCCTGCTTTGCAACAGGTGTTACTTCCTCAACGCCGACTGTGAATGTAAAGTTATTTATATCATAACCCTCTGCAAGCCTGAAATAGTGTCTTACAGTTGTTTCAGACTCTAAGATAAGGCTTGAACCGTAGTAGCTGATACCCTCCGGCGTTTCGCCCTTTGTAAATCCATATGCGTCAAGGGCAGAAACATCAAAGTCACTTATTTCCGGAACAATGCCGTCAGGAGCGAAAAATGCGTCTGCTGCAATGCCGTATGCTTTCATAGCCTCTGCAAGCGCTGCGAGAATTGCGTTATCGGCAGTATCAAGTGAATTAAGGTAATCCGAAACTGAAACAGTCGCAGCTTTTTTACCGCCAATGATAATATCAATCTCATTATCCATATCCTTTGCAGCAATCTGATATGTGAACTTATAGAGTCCCTTTTCAATCTCTTGGCCCTTAATGCCGTTTATAGTTTTATCCCAGTCGTAATTCTCATCAGCGTAAACGTAGATGTTAAAGCCGATAGTGCCGTCAAGGGTTACATTCTGACCATAAATGATAATGTCATTTGCAAAGGCTGACTGGTCGATGTTTGAGATAACCTTTTTGCCGCCTGAAACAGGGTAATTCTCTTTGCCTATTGTCTGACCCCAGACTGAGCCGTCATAAGTGGTATCACCAAACTTACAGCCCTGTGAAAGGAGAAAAGCAACTTCGCCGCTTGCGAACTGGGCTGCAGTTTTGCCAACGACATTGTTATCTATATCATCTGCGCCGTTTATACCACCTGCTGCAGTGCTTTTAAGGTAGTAGCAGTTGGCGATTAACCCGCCATTAGACGCACACACGCCGCCGACGTAAGATTCACCGCTAACTGTGCCTGTGTTATAGCAGTTTGTGATTGTGCCTTCTTGATTACAGCCGCACACGCCGCCGATAAATTGATTACCTTTGAAATAGGAATCCACAACGCCGACATTGGAAATCCTGCCACTTAATATATAGCCGAACAAGCCGACAAAGTCTTTACTTTCATCATTGAAATACAATCCGCTTACAGTAAATCCCTGTCCCTCAAATGTGCCGTTGTACTTGTTTGAGCCGTTTCCGATAGGCGTCCAGCTTGTGAAGTTTTCACCGTTTGTAACATTGCCCTCTGCGTCATATTCAAGTGACGAAAGAAGATTGCTGTTCACAGTAATATCTTTTGTAAGGACTGCATTTATTTCAGTATTTCCGATGTTTACCTGCTGTGCAAACCAGTAAAGATTACCTGCGTTGGCGATTTCGTAATAACCATAATACGGTGATGATTTATCGCTTATCATTCCAGCCGGTACACATTCGCCGCAGTAAGAACAGATACCGTTGGTGCCAAAGCTGTGGTTTACATATGCTGTAACAGTAGTATTTTCAGTTACATTTTTTCCGTCAAAACCGCTGCCCTTTGCAGTAAAGCATTCAAATCCTGAGGGATTTGTTACATCTGCGCCGCTTGTGCAGTAAAGCTCTTCCACCGGTTCGCCGCTGGCGTCAAAATATTTCAACGTAAGCATTCCGGTTAAAGTACCTTCTCCGGTCTTTAAATCTCCAACCTGAAAAATACCGTCTGTACGGGAATAGGTATCAATGCAAAGCTTGCCGCTGACATTTGCTGCTGCATTACTCATAATTTTGAAAGGAGAAACAAAACCATATATATAACTGTCCGAATCACCGGATGAATATCCAATATTTCCGTTATCATTCCTGATATATACATCATCAAAATATATATCTGCTTCTACACCTTCTGCCAGAGTGATCTGAATATCCACATAGCTGTCGTTAATATAATTGCTGCCCGAAAATACGTATTTTCCGTTTTCTGTGATGATTATTGAGGAGGAATCGTTATAATTACTCACATAAATTCCTTTGTATGGGATTGCTGAATCAAAGATCTGACTCAGATTCACAACTTCAGCGTCCTTATACTCCTCTGGAATTTCTTTCGGTTTATATTTATGACAGTGCTGACAGATGCCGTATGAACCGTTTTCATAGACATGGTTTTTGATTACTGTTATTGTGGTGTCTGATGTAATGTATTCACCATAGGAGGAAACGCACTCGTAATCTTCGGGCAGATTTACGTCAGAACCGGCTGTGCAGTAAATCTCTTTAAACTGGTTTCCGTTTTCGTCTATGTATTTTACTGAGCATATTGACTGACCGCCGAAATTGTCCTCTCCGGTTTTAAAGTTCGCCGCCTTAAAACCCTCAGCTGTATTGGCAGAATAGGTTTCGAAGTTAATATTACCACTTAACGTAACATAAGCATTGGAGTTTACGTTAAAAAGAGCAATATACTCCTGCAGCTCATTGTTTTCTGATACACTGCCGTCATTGTTTCTGATATAAACATTATCAAAATATATTTCGGGAAAAATAAATGTACTGTCAGGCACTGCAGCAAACTGAACGTCAACATATTTACCGTTTATCATGTTGCTGCCTGTAAAGACATATCTGCTGTCCTTTGTGATTTTGATTTCGTAATAATCTTTTGAAACACCGTTTACCTCATGTTTTTTTAAAGATACAGTCAATCCGTCGTATTCGGTGCCGCTGCTGACGATTTGATCCAGTTCGCTCAGGTTTACAGTTGCCGCATCCTGAAATTCTGACGGAACCTCTGCGCTTGCTGTAATGGGTGCAAATTCATGCAGAGGTGCACAGGGCACAGTCATGTTGGCTGCCAGTGCGGCAATGCAAAGCCAGCCGATAACGGTTTTTTTCAGTTTTCTTCTTTTTGCTGTCGACATAATATGTCCTCCTTTAGTAATGTCTGATATTTATGATAATATTCCCCTAAAGGAACATCAGCATTCCAGGGTTTTCGTCCGCTGACGAAATGGATGATTCTGTAGTCAGTGCGTTTCGTTCCCTCATAAAGCTTTCTTATCATGGGAATGGAACTTGCGTTTGACTGTTCAATATTTATTGTGTAGTTCCATTTTAAATCAAGCATTTTTATGCTGTCATTAAACAGTATATTAAGTGTGTCCTGATCGTTGTGTATAAAAGGCTTGCTGTTGAGCAGTTCCACAGCCGCTTCTGCTGAAGTTATCTCACGGCACTTTTTCAGGTCAAGGAGTAAAACTCCGGCATTGAAATAATTCTGAATATTTTTCAGACCCAGAATATTTCTGCGGTAATCGTCAAAGTTATAGGGCATTTTGTTGTAAAAAACCGCTTTTTTGGTGTGGGAATAATATCGCCCCTCGACAGCCTCAGCTGCTCCAGCTGCACAGCCTTCAAGGCTGATATCAAAAAGCTCCGATATATCTCCGGTGACTATGGTGTCGCAGTCAAGATAAATCATGCGGTCATATTCCGCAAACATTTCGCCGAATAGAAAAAGACGGTAGTTTGTTTCAGATGTGATGTATGTACATACTCTGCTGCTGACGGATTCGTCAAGCTCTGAAACGTCAATAAACCGTATGGAGCAGTTTGGAAAGGCTTTTTCAATCAGCCTGAATTTTTCAATGCTTTCGGACGTAATATCCTTGTGCATTATAATAATGTCATAAAGCCGTGATTTACTGCCGTTCAGAAGAAGGGAATAAACTGACGCAGCCAATGGCTGTGCATACCCCTCATTGCTTGCAAAGGCAATATTCACAGGAGAAAATCTGATGGGCTTCTTAATCCTTTTCGTCATATAATCATCCTTTTGCCTTGTCGAAAAAATTATATAAAAAGTCATACTTTTATTATAACTTATTCACAGAAAATTGTCAAGAAGACCGTCAGAAAAATAAGAAAATAAGGCGTAGAAAATACCGCCGAAATGTTGTCTATATGTGACAATTCGGCGGCATTAAAAATTCTTGTGTAGGGTAATACCCGGAAGGAGCTGAAGAAATGCAAACAAAGAAATAAGACAAGAAGGAACTAAGGCACAGGGAATAGGCGGAGCAGATTGCCGAGTGTCAGAGCAAATGAAGAAAGACATACAATGAGGTACACTTCTCCAAGAACGGAGAAAATGGTAACGTTATCAGGAATAGTCGGGTGACGCTTTTTATTTTTAATTTTCTGACCACTTATGGTAGACAACGCTCCAAGAGTAACTCCCTGCTAGATCTTCACATTGTCACCGATAACAGTTGTTTCACCAATTAAAGTTCCTGTACCATGGTCTATGAAGAAATCAGGCAGCCAGTGCAAATGCCGGCTGCCTGAAAATATTTTTATAACAATTAACGAATGACTTTTAAAAGACTTCAGCAGTTTTATGAACAGGAGCGGATTTGATTACAGCACCTGTTTCCTGTGCAATCAGCTGTCAGAATTAAAAGTGATATTTAGTCCGGAATGATATTTTTATCTGCCAGCTTATCAGTAATAATTTTTCCGCAGTTCAGTCAATTGATATTCATTCTATTTCTTATCAGTTCCCCGAGCCTGCCGATTCGTTTTTCGCTGTGTCTGAAAAACATTTTATATGCGTCACACAAATAATTTTTTAGAGGCTTTCCTGTACCCTGCATATCACGCCATCTCCGGCAGCCGCCCCGGCACAGATACAGATATTTACATTCACGGCATTCCTGCGGCTTGTCAATGGATGATTTCATAAATTGACGTGACTTTTCGCTGTTAAAAAGATTTTTAAAGCCGTCTGCAACAGTACCCAGTTTCCACTCGTCAGAAGCATAAAAATCACACGGATAAACATTTCCATTGGATTCAACAACGAAATACGTAGTACATCTTCCGCACATTCCGCATTCCTCCGGAGCAAACCCTGCAGCCATCTGTGCATAATTTGAGAAAAGCCGTATATCAATATCTTTTCCGTGACTGAAATCCTCATACCACAAATCAAACAGTTTGCACAGGAATTTTCCATACGCATCAGGAGTAAGAGAATATTCAGAATGCCTGCTGATGTCTTCGTCAAGGCAAGGTATAAACTGCATATACTGAAAGCCCTTATCCTTAAAGAAATTATATATTCCTGTTATTTTATCGGCAGCTTTTGATGTTACCACACTGACAACATTAAAATCCACTTTATACTTTTTAAACAGCTTTACCGTTTCCATTTCTCTGGCGAAAATACTTTCCCCTGTACGGGTCACACGGCAAAAATCATTTACCACACGAGGACCGTCCAGCGAAAGGCCAACAAGGAAATTGTTTTCATGCAAAAACTTTGCCCACATCTCATCTATCAGCGTACCGTTTGTCTGTATGGTGTTCTGAATTTCAAGTCCTTTGGTATTGTATTTCTTCTGCAGCTCAACAGCCTTTTTAAAAAAATCCAGTCCAGCAAGAGTCGGTTCTCCTCCCTGAAACGCAAACGCTGCAAAACCGTCTGCATAGCGAATAGTTTCCTTTACGAGCGTTTCGAGGTTCTCATAAGACATGATACCGAAATTTGCTGTTTCACGGCATTCTGCAATACTGTGATAAAAGCAGTATTTGCAGGATATATTGCAGGCAGAAGAAGCAGGCTTTATAAGTATACTTACAGGCGGCATTTTATTCACTCCTTGCTTATTGCCTCAAATAATTAATAATCAGTCTATTGCAAAGAATTCTTCGAGAAGTTGATTCTTGTCGGCAATGTAGGACGCTGCGTCAATTGTAACCTTTTCAAGCTCAGACGGATACTCAAACGGCAGAGTATAATCATCTGTTACCGGTGATGTACCTCCGTCCTTTAAGTAGGCATGAGTTTCCATCATGAATATCAGTCCAGAAATCTCCGTTTCACCCTGCTGCTTTCCGTTTACAAAAAGCTTTGCAACAGCAGTGTTGCCGTTTACGATAAAGTGAACGCCCACTTTGATTTTTCCCTCAGGCAGAACATCTGAAACTGCCCTGAACACCTGCTCTCTGTGGTAATTATAGACGTAATGAAGTTTATTGTCCTTAATATAAAGAGCATATCCTCCGAAACGGTTTCCGGCAGTGTAAAGGATACCTTCATTTTCTGCCTTGTGTGTTATTTCAACTGTAACCTTATGATTTCTGTTCTTGAAAATAGCATTCTGCGAGATATCCAGCGGATAAAGCAGACCGTTATATTCAAGCTTCTGATCTTTTATATAAAATTCATTTGTGATACCGGTCTTAGCAAGCTGCTCCGGAGTTTTGGTCAGGTAAGGACCGTCATTAAGCGGCAGTACGCCGTATTTTCCAGCCTCGGCATACCAGAGAGCCACAAGCTCACGAAGCTTTTCAGGGTATTTTTCAGCCAGATTCTCAGATTCGGAAAAGTCCTCATCTGTGTGATAAAGCTCCCATTCCTCGTTTATAAAATCGTCTGTATTGATATGGTTGGTTATTGCTTTCCAGCCGTCATGCCATATTCCACGGTTTCCTGTCTGCTCATAGTACTGCGTATGCTTTCTGTTTTGAGCATCCGGGTCATCAAAACTATATTTAAAGCTTACGCCGTGATAGTCATTCTGCGGTACACCTTTGATATGCTCAGGCTTTTTAACGCCAAGAATGTCAAGAATAGTAGGAGCAATGTCCACAACGTGCAGATACTGGCTGCGAATCTCGCCCTTTGCTTTTATACCGTTGGGGTAGCTTATAATCAGCGGGTCCTTTACACCGCCTGAATGTACCCAGGATTTATACCACTGGAACGGTGTATTTCCGGCATTTGCCCAGCCGACAGGGTAATGGGGATTGGAGTAGGTGCTGCCCAGTTCGTCAAGATATGGAAGAGTAAGCTCTACATTGTTTGTTTCTTCTCTCAGGTAAAGAGATTTTTCCTGATTTACTCTGCCGTTCTTACCACCCTCTGCACTTGCACCGTTATCGGAAAGAAGTACAATGACAGTATTGTCCAGTTCACCGATTTTTTCAAGATAATCAATGACCCTGCCTATCTGTGCGTCAGCGTGTTCAAGGAAGCCTGCATAAACCTCCATGTACCTTGCATAGACCTTTTTCTCATTATCACTCAGCTCATCCCATGCCTTTACAAATTCGTTTCTCGGATTGAGCTTTGTATTTTCGGGAGTTATACCCAGACGTTTCTGGTTTTCAAGCCACTGTTCACGTATCTTGTCCCATCCCTGGTCAAACTTACCCTTATAGTGGTCAATGTATTCCTTAGGCGCCTGATGTGGTGCGTGACCTGCACCCAGTGCAAAATACAGGAAAAACGGTTTTTCCGGATATACAGTATGCTGGCGGTTCACAAGCTTTATTGCCTGGTCAGCCAGATCCTCGGAAAGGTGATAGCCTTCCTCAGGAGATTTCGGCGGCTTTATACGCTCATTATCCTTTACTAAATCGGGAGTGTACTGGTCGGTATAACCCTCCATAAAGCCGTAGAAACGGTCAAAGCCCTTTCCAAGCGGCCAGTTGTGGAACGGTCCTGCGTCAGTTGCCTCCTCAAATGGAGTAAGATGCCACTTGCCCACAGCAAGATTCGTATAGCCATACTCCTTAAGCACCTCTGCTGTTGTAGCGTAATGAGGGTCAATGCAGCCGGTCTGATTGGGGAAACTGCCGTCAAGGGTATCTACAACAGTGCGGATACCTACGCTGTGGTGGTTAGCGCCAGTCAGCAGCGACGCTCTTGTTGCGGAGCATATTGCCGTTGTGTGGAAATTGTTGTAGCGCAGACCGCCTGCTGCGAGCTTGTCAATATTGGGTGTGTTTATGGTAGAACCATAGCAGCCCAGCTGTGCGAATCCTACATCGTCAAGAACTATGTAAAGTATATTCGGACTGTTGGGGATTTTTCTTTCCTCTTCATAGCTGCTGACTGAATCGTCAGCTGTAATTCCTATTGAGCCGTTGAATTTTGACATATATAATCTCTCCTTTTATGATGGTATTTCAAGACCCAGTTCTTTGTAAACTGCGTCAAGATACTCTGTTGTAATAATTTCTTCTGCCTTTACCTCTTTTGTGATTACCTTGCTGTCAGTAAGTATCTTTGAGGTTTTATCCAGCTTTTCGTATGCTTTTTTTGTAATATACGGGTCAAACATATCAAATCCTATTTCCCTAGGATAGATCTGCTCCACAACTGACGCCGGCTTGTCAGTAACCTCCAGTGCCTTGTATGCTGCGTCCGGGTCAGCATTTGCCGTATCCTTTGAGCGTATAAGCGCTTTGATTATTGCTTTGATTGCCTCAGGATTTTCGTTTATATACCCCGTGTTTCCATACACAAAAAACTGTGCCGAAATATCTGTATTATCTCTTGAAGATGCCAGAACCTTTCCGATACCGGCATTCTGGAACTGGTATATACCTGCACCGGTTGAAATAACAGCGTCTGCATCTCCGGATGCCACAAGCGTTGCACCGTTTGCTATATCATTGATGACCTCTACATCATCTATGCTCATACCATTTGAATTGAGCAGATTTATGAGGTAAACATACGTTACAGTACCAAATGCTGCAACAACTTTTTTTCCTTTCAGTTCGGAAACAGTGCTTATTCCCGAATTGTTTCCGACAACTATACCCAGTTCAGCCTGACTGTTCAGTGATGCAACAGCTTTTATATCAAGTCCGTTGCTCTTTGCAATTAACGGAGGTATATCACCGACAAATGCCAGATCCAGCTGATTGGAGGAAAGCGCTTCATTTACTGCAGTACCTCCCTGACCAAAGCCGATGTATTCTGCCTTATAACCCACTTTTTCAAGTTCTTCGTCAAAATATCCCAGATTAAGCGCCAATCCTGCATTTTCGCAAAGCTGTGTTGCGTCGGCTGCCGGACTGCCAATTCTTACCGTTTTCAGTTCGCCGCCCGAAGAACTTTCGCTGCTTTCTGAACTGTTACTGCCGTTTTCGCATCCTACGCTTATAATTCCGATTACTACAGCAGCCGCTGCCGCCAATACTTTTTTGAATTTTCCCATAATAAAACATTTCCTTTCATATAACCACATTAATACTGTTCTATCCCTTATCTGCGGCAACATCGTCCCGATAAAATGTACATCCGTACATTCCTCCTTTCAGTTTCAAAACTATATATTGTATTCCACTTCTGTTCTTTCATCTTTAAAGAAGTGCTTATACACCTTGTTTTTATAATATGTAAATTCTGAGCTTCCTCTGACCTTTGCATTTGTTGAGTCTATTTTTATGATTTCTTTTATTTCACCCGGTCTTGCAGACATGACAATTACACGGTTCGCAAGATAAATTGCTTCATCAATATCGTGGGTAACCATTATCATGGTTGTTTTCTCTTCCTTCCAGATGCGAAGAATTTCCTTCTGCATCTGCACTCTTGTAAGTGCATCAAGTGCCCCAAGAGGTTCATCAAGCAACAATATATCAGGGTTTGAAACAAGTCCTCTTGCAATTGCCGCACGCTGGCTCATACCTCCCGAAAGCTGTGATGGATAGGCATTTTCAAAACCATTCAGCTTCACAAGTTCTATCTGTTTCTGAACGCTTTCATTCCATTCCTGCTTATCAGTTTTTTTCAGACCAAAGCCTATATTATCCTTTATTTTAAGCCATGGCAGCAGCCTGTGCTCCTGAAATACCATTCCGCAGTCTGTATCAGGACCCTTTACCGGTCTGCCGTTTCTGATAACCTCGCCGTCATTGTATCCCACCAGTCCGGCAATAATTTTAAGCAGTGTGGATTTTCCGCATCCGCTGTGACCTACAATTGTAATAAATTCGCCTTTTTTAATCTCCAGATTAATGTCATTGAGTATCTCTACTTCTTTTCCGCCTACATTGAATCTTTTGTTAAGATGTCTGATTTCAAGGCTCAGCTCCTTATTTTCTGCCATTTAACTTCTCTCCCTTCTCTTCTTTTCCCACGGAGTAAGTGCACTGAATATTACTGAAACTATCTTATCCATAAGTATGCCTATGATTCCGATTACAAGCATACAGATTATAACTACATCTGACTGCATTAATGTTCGTGCATAGCTCATACTGTAACCTATACCCGAAGTGGACGCAATCAACTCTGCTGCAACAACCGCCATCCATGAAACACCCAGTCCCAGCTTTAAGCCTGTCTGAATATGGGGGAGTGCGTGAGGAAGATAAACACGGAAAAATGTCTTTATCCTGCTCAGCTTATAAAGCCTTGCAACTTCAACGTATTCCAGAGGCGTTCCGCTGATACCAGCCTGTGTATTGACCATAATCGGAAAGAATGAAGCAATAACAATTACAACAATTTTTGAACCCTCTCCTATTCCGCACCAGAGAATAAGCAGCGGGATCCATGCCATAATAGGAATCTGACGTATTGTTGTCAGCGTCGGCTGGAGAATTCTCTTTGCTGTTTCTGACATACCAATTACAGTACCAAGCAATACACCAAGAACCGCTGAAACAACATAGCCTTCAAGAACTCTTATAAGACTGACCTTTAAGTCTGACTGCAGCTGACCACTTTCAATCATAAGTCTGAACCGTTCGCCGACTGCACTTATTTTCGGGAGAATAGTTGACGGTGTACCGGTAAAATTGGTAACATACCACCACAAAATAACAATCAGCACCGGGATAATAAGTCCAAGCAGAATATTCTTAGTTCTTTTCATTTTCTCTACCTTCTTTATATCATATTATTTCTATTTGGATGATAGGTTTATTATATATTACTTATCAGCGTTTTTCAAGACAAAGTTTTGCAAACGTTTTCACTAAGCAACTGTAAACTCCTTAAAAAGTCTTGATTCTTACACTGTTCACCATAAAACAAGTTGCTTTAACCTTTAAATCTCCACTATTTATGCAAACGTTTGCAATAAACTTCCCGCATATATTCTGAAAAAACAAATATGTGGGTTCTCTTATTCATACGAAATATGCTGATTTGTGCAAACGTTTACAGAACAATATAAAAAATAACGGCTGCAAAAGCCGTTAAATGAAGTCATATATAGTATTCACAATCCAGAGCGGAGGAAACCTGAGAGCAGCTTTCACGTATGATCAGACTGCCTTCCAGCTCAATACGCACTACAGATTTATGCCCGCCGTTAAGTCTGTCCAGCAGAATATACATCGCAAATTTTGCCATATCTTTTTTGGGCAGCCGCACTGTCGTCAGCATCGGCTTTGTAAGCTGTGCCTCATCTATATCATCACTCGAAATGATTGATGGATTGTAATACCTGTTTTTGTATTTGCTCAGTGCATTCAGCATACCAATAGCAGTAATATCATTTGCACAATAAATGGCTGTAGGCTGGTTTTTACTGTGCATCAGCCTTTCCATGATCTCATATCCCTGTTCCTCTCCCTGATATGTATTTATTACATAGTCCACATCATAATCAAGGTTATACTTAAAAAGCACATATCTGTAGCCTTTAAATCTTGATTCATTATGGCAGTCGCCCACATAACCAATTTTCCTGTGACCGAGACCAATCAGGTATTCCATTGCAAGAACTGCTATTTTTTCGCCGTCGCACAGTACTTCATCTGATTCATAATTTGTAGAATTACGATTTATAGAAACAATCGCTTTAAATATTTTTTTCAGTGACTTTATTGCAGACGGACTGCATTTGCCTATAATAATAAGACCATCAGCACTTTCGGATAATACATTTTTCGGAATAGTACCTGAATCACTGCCGGACAACTCAGGAAGATAGTGTATCTGTGAAACAATACACATATTTTTATGTATCTCGCTTTGTACTATCTGAGTTATCTCTCTGAAAAACGGATCTGTTCCGGGCGATTCCGTTCTTGTTATCAGAATTGATATTTTATATGGAATCTGTTCTTGCTTAATTCCAAGTTTCAGATTTTTGGCGGCTTCATTGGGAATATAGTTCAGTTCCCTCGCCGCTGAGAGAATACGCTCCCTGACAAATTTATCTGAACATTTATACTCAGGATTATTCAAAACTCTTGAAACTGTTGAATATGACACTCCTGCAATTTCTGCTATTCTTTTAATTGACATCTTTCATCATCCTTCCGAAATGCCAGATCTTTTATCACTTCACCCGCAAGAATAAGTCCGGCTGCCGAAGGAACAAAAGCATTTGAACCCGGAATATCTCTGCGGACAGTGCATTTTCTCTTTGTACCCGGAGGACATATACAATGCTTCCGGCAGGAAATTTCCATATCATCAATAGGTCTGAGCGGTTGTTCCTCTGAATACACGACCTTAACATCTTTAATTCCACGTTTTTTTAGTTCATACCTCATAACCCTTGCAAGAGGACAGACCTTTGTTTCAGAAATATCAGCAACACGAAACGCCGTCGGATCAAGCTTATTTCCTGCACCCATAGCAGAAATCACTGGTACACCTGCGGCTTTTGCATTCTGAATAATTTCCAGTTTTCCTGTTACAGTATCAATGGCATCAATCACATAATCATACTGCGTAAAATCAAACTGGTCTGCTGTTTCCGGCATATAGAAGCATTTGTAGATATTGACCTGTATGTCCGGGCAGATATCGTGAATTCTGGCTTTTGCAGCGTCGACCTTATATTGCCCCACAGTACTTCGTGTCGCATATATCTGACGGTTAAGGTTAGTCAGACAAATCCTGTCATCATCAATGAGGTCAAGAGTTCCTATTCCGCTTCGTGCCAGCGCTTCCACGGCATATCCGCCCACACCGCCGATGCCAAATACTGCAACACGGGCATCTGCAAGCTTTCCCATTGCTTCTTTTCCGAAAATCAGTTCTGTTCTTGAGAATTGATTAAGCATTATTACAGCAGTCCTTCCTTTTCAAATGCCTGATTCAGATCAGCAATAATATCTTCCGCATCTTCAATACCAACGCTGAAACGGAAAAATCCGTTATGAAATTCCTCTGGATACAGATACTGTCTCTCATCATTTTCGCCGAGAAAAACAATCAGACTTTCATCATGTCCTAAAGACACAGCAGAGGTAATCACTTTTAAATGGCTGACAAAACGGTTGTAGGTATCATGGTCAGCACGCAGTCCGAATGACAGCACACCGCCAAAACCCGGTGCCATCTGTGATTTTGCAATGTCATGTCCCTTATGACTTTTCAAGCCGGGATAGGCAACAAAGCTGACACCTTTCACCGTTCCCAGATATTCTGCAACCTTCATGGCATTTTCATTATGCTGTTTCATACGAAGCGGAAGTGTGACCGAACCACGCATAATCAGCCACGCATTAAAAGGACTTATCGTTCCGCCCAGATTTACCTGCGACTGTGCCCTGATGATATCCAGATATTTCTTTTTTCCAATAATTGCTCCGCCCATAGCATCACCGTGGCCGTTAATATATTTTGTCAGGCTTTCCACAGTAAAATCTGCTCCCAGTTCTATGGGACGCTGATTATAGGGAGAAGCAAATGTATTGTCAACAGACAGCAGTACACCGTTTTCATGAGCAATTTCCGCAATTGCACGAATATCTGAAATGGTCAGCGTAGGATTTCCAGGCGTTTCAATATGAATCAGCTTCGTATTGGGTCTGATTGCTTTTTTAACTGCTTCCAGATCGGAAGTATCCACAATGGTCGTGTCAACATGGAATTTATTTTTGAGCAATTCATTCAGCAAACGGTATACTGCAATGTATGTCACACTTGAAAAAACGACATGGTCACCGCTTTCCAGCAAAGCAAAAAACAGACCGGACAGCGCTGCAACGCCGCTTGCAAGCACCACGCAATCCTCTCCCCCTTCCAATGATGCCAGACGTTCCTGTAAATACTGCTGGTTGGAACCGCCGTTTCTGGTATACAGATTTTTTCCGGCGCTGCTCCAGTTAAGTTCACTGGGATCATAAGGCAATTCGTAACTGTTTGCCATTGTAATAGGACGCTTTATTGCTCCTGTTTCACTGTCAACGTCATTTCCGGTATGTACAGCCCTGGTCTGAAAACCGTATTCACTTCCATAAATTCTTTTATTCATAGTACGCTCTCCTTTTCCTACTAAATCAATCGATTTAATATAGTATATCACAAATCCAGATGAATGTCAATAAAAATGCAGGCATATATTTCAGTATTTATATAGACAAAGTAGGCTTTGTATGTTATAATATCATTATTCATCTTGATTAGGAGTAGAAATATGTGCAGAGAAATTACAGTTGAAGAAATGAAAAGATTGCCCGAAAACAGCTTTTTGTTTATCGATCTGCGTGATGCATACGCATTCAGCTACGGGCATATTGACGGTGCAGTAAACATACCTCAGAAAATTCTTGATGAAAATAATACAGAACTGCCGAAACAAAAAAGCTGATAATTTACTGCAAAAGCGGTATTATCAGCCGTGATACTGCGGAAACCCTTTGCGAAAATGGACATGACCCATTTTACAGAAACAGGTGCAAAGCTTGTTGCCGATGAAATGAAAAAACAGGGACTTTGCTGATAAAAGTTTCTCTCCATATTTTCACACAAAAGCTATCGGTATTTGTAAGCTGGAGACTTCTTGCAGATGAGCGTCAGATGTCTGCTTCAGATATGAATGGTGATGGTATTATTACTATTGCTGACGCTGTTGATTTACAAAGATTCCTGCATGGATTCTGATATAACCTCCTGTTTCTGAAACCGATGGCAATCAGGCTGTCGGTTTCTTGTTTTGTGTTCATAAAAAGAAAATTCATTGACATTATTTTGCATATATTGTATAATTGTTGTATATATAATCATGGTTAAGGTAATCAGGGATTGTTATTATATTGCAGAAGGAGAATTTTTATGAATGCAAAAGGCAGATTCGGTCTTGTAATACCGGAGATAAACAGTT
>JBJERG010000287.1:0-3029 GCA_051882155.1 Ruminococcus sp. | reverse complement strand
TTCTATTTCCTTGTTATGCTTCTGACCGTAGTATATTGACAATGCCAGAACATTTTCCGCACCATGCTTTTTTACCGCCTGTGCAAGGCAGGTAGTGCTGTCAATTCCTCCGCTGAATAATACCATTGCTTCCATTGCATTCACACTCCTTTTGAATCCATTACAAGGCTCTGCAGGAACGTATCATTCTCATATTCACCGCAGAATGTTGTAGTTGTTGTACGTGCAGGAAAATTTCTTATTCCTCTTGCTGTCATGCAGCTGTGAGAGGCTGTTATCACAACACCCACGTCCTCTGAACCGGTTACTATTTTCATTATCTCTGCAATATCCTGTCCAAGACGTTCCTGCAATTGAAGACGTTTAGCCGCCATATCGCATATACGTGCGATCTTGCTAAGACCTATTACCTTTCCATTCGGGAGATATGACACATTCACGTGCATATCATACATGAGTGCCATGTGATGCTCGCAATAGCTGTATACGCAGATATCCTTCACAGTAACAGCCGAACCTCTGCCCTTTGCTTTTGTTTCTGTGAATGTCTTTTCAAACATATCCGCAATTTCACTGTTGCTGTATGATATTCCCTCGAATACCTCTTCATACATTCTTGCTACACGTTCGGGAGTTTCCTTAAGTCCCTCTCTTTCCGGATCTTCTCCAAGGGCTTCTAAAAGTCCTCTTATATGATAAACAACCTTTTCATGATCTATAGCCATTTCGAAGCACTCCTTTACACACCACGTTCATTGGGATCCCATATAAATTTATGCAGCTGCAACTGCAGTCTTACATTATTAAGTGTTTTCATCTTCATGAATTCCACCATAAATGCAGGGTCAATTTTCCCGAACACAGGACTTAAATACACATGACATTTTTCAGTGAGTCCGTACTTTTCAATTATTTCAAATGCTCTTTCCAGATCCGTTTCAGAGCCTGCCACAAATTTAATACAGTCCTTTTTTTCTAAAAATGGCAGATTTTCAGCCAGAACCATTTTATCCTCCATTCCGCTGGAGGGAAGCTTATAATCAAGGGTGAATACCGGTCTGTTTTTCAGTCCTGCAAATTGCTCTATGCTGACGCTGCCGTTTGTTTCTATCTCAAGGCTAAAGTCTTCCTCATCTGAAAGCACTGACAAAAGCTCATACACATTCTCATGAATGAGAGGTTCTCCGCCTGTAAGGGTGACATTACGGATTTCTGTTTTCAGCAGAGCGTCCTTTATCTCCACAGCAGTCATTTCCGTAAAAGGAGTATCCGCAGAATTTGCCCACATTGTGTCGCAGTAGCTGCATTTAAGATTGCAGCCTGCAAGCCTTACAAAAACCGCAAGCTCTCCTGCCCTTGTTCCTTCACCGTTTATGCTGGAGAATATTTCAGCCACTTTATATTTACTATCCATGGTATCACTCCTCATATACTGCGCAGTTTTCCGGAGTTTCATACACTGCCACGCTTTTTAAAGGAATGCCCTCCCTGGAAAGAAGACCGAATATATATTTTGCAAAGCATTCCGCTGTAGGACGAAACGGAACAGATATAAGCCGGAAATTTTCCTCTCTGAGAGCCTCGAGAGTTTTATTTCGAAGTGTTCCCTCTTCGTATATAAAAGCATGGTCAAAGTCATCTGCAATTTTTCTCAGAGCCTTTTTCAGATCGCTGAAATCAATTATCATACCTCGCTGCTGTCCGGCCTTCTGAAGCTCTTCTGCTGCCGCATGAACCTCTATTTCCCATCTGTGACCGTGAAGATTTGCGCATTTTCCCTCATATCCGCTTAAAAAATGCGCACTGTCAAATGCGGCAGATGTTTTAAGATAATACATATATTTACCTCCAAAAAAGGCAGCCTCTCCCTACGGAAAAGCTGCCGAAAAGACATAGTTACTTTTTCAGACTGCCCGTAGTTTTGTTTAACGACAGGATGGTGCAAACGAACTGTCGGTTACCTTACACATACAATTATAACACATTGCTTCGTCTGTGTCAACAGCTTAAAAAACAATCAGACCCCGCAAAAGGAGGTCTGACTGATGATGTATAAGTTAATTTTAAGCTCCCGGAACAATCGGAAGGGTCTTTACTGCATTTACAAGGTATTTAAGAAGAGCAATTGAGTCGCCTGAATCAATATTGCCGTCTGCACAGCATTCTGCATTAGCCATCTGTGCGTCATTGAATTTAATGATGTTTGCCACGTACTTATTGAGATAAATTACATCGATCATTGATACGGTGTCATCAAGATTCAGATCACCGAGCAGAACAGACTGTTCACCGCTGCCTGTAGTTTTGGTTGTAGTAGTTGTTGAAGAAGTTGTGGTTGTTGTTGTATCAGAATTTGTTGCAGTAGTTGTTGTGGTGGTAGTTGCATCAGTATCTGAAGAAACTGTTGTTGTGGTTGTGGTTTCAGTTGTAGTAATCTGTGATTCAGTGGTTGTTGTTGGGTCAGGCATTGAGGACTTTACAATATAAGCGTCAACCAGTACAATATTTGAATTATCAATCTGTTCACCTGCGCTGTCATTTACCCACCAGATCTGTACAAGACCTGTATTCTGCTTCTGAGCCTCTGCTGCTATCTCTGCAATGAGAGCCTTGTCTGTTACCTTATCCTCGCCGTTGTTATAGGATACCTCGAAGGGTGAAGAGAGATCAACCTTTACAGTATCTGAGCCTGCGATCTTCCACTGATATGATACCCAGTAATCTGTGCCGCCTACAGTTGCGGAAATACCAATGCAGCCGTTTGCAAATGTTACAGCCTTGTCAGCTTCAAGAACAACATACAGCTTGTCACCGACAGCTTCATCAAATGTGAAACGGTAACCCTCAGCAGTTTCAGCTAAATCAGCCTTTATCTCAGTTGTGGAACCGGATGTTGCAGTAGTTGTAGTGGTTGTAACAGGCTTTGTTGTTGTGCCTGTAGGCTTGGTTGTTACAATATTGCCGTTTGTATAGAGGTCGGCAGGAAGTTCGTCCAGGGTAATGCAGTAGTCACTCTGATACATATCAAT
>JBJERG010000286.1:0-3033 GCA_051882155.1 Ruminococcus sp. | reverse complement strand
TGCTTTCGATGGAAAAAAAGAGATGACGGAAGCTTCCTGATCCCTGCATTTGAACGTGAGCTTGTTCTTTGCCAGGAGAGCGAAAATAGAATATATCTTGACTGTACAGAAGAAGAATATGAGATGATCTGGAAGGATTATTTTGATCTTTTTTTCGATTATGCAGAGCATTCGGAGAAGTCAGTATCGGCAATCGGTTCGGATTATCTGGATTCAGCCTGCCGGTGTGCAAGGGGCATAAGAATACTCAGGCAGGATCTGTGGGAAACTACAATAAGCTTTATTATAAGTGCAAACAACAATATTCCGAGAATACGAAAAATTCTTTCATCATTATGTGAAAGCTTCGGAAGATTTCCTTCTCCTTTGGAGCTTTATGAGCTTGGAGAAGAGAAAATCCGTATGTGCGGTGCAGGATACCGTGACAAGTATCTTGTAAATACAGCAAAATATTTTCTGGAACATGATATAAATGAAGAGCTGAAGGGTCTTTCATATCCTGAGGCAAAAAAATGTCTTATGAAGCTTTCCGGCGTGGGACCGAAGGTTGCAGACTGCATTTGTCTTTTCAGTCTGGGATATAAGGACGCATTTCCAAGAGATGTGTGGATAAAGCGTATTGAAAAAGAACATTTCGGCGGATGTTTTCCGGAGGAAAAAAGCTTTGGCGGTGCCGGAATACTTCAGCAGTATTTATTTTACTATGAACGAAGTCTTAGCGAGGCTTTAGAGGGCTAATTTTTATGAGGTGAACTATGGCGAAAAAAACACCGGTATATGATAATGAAAGCATTACAATGCTTAAAGGTCCGGATAAGGTAAGAAAGCGTCCGGGTGTAATATTCGGCTCTGACGGACTTGACGGCTGCGCTCATTCTGTGTTTGAGGTTATATCCAATTCCATTGATGAGGCACGTTCCGGATTCGGAAATCAGATCATTGTTACGAGATATAATGACTGTTCAATAGAGGTAGAGGATTTCGGCAGAGGCTGTCCCGTTGACTACAATAAAAATGAAGAGAGATACAACTGGGAGCTTGTGTACTGTGAGCTTTACGCAGGCGGCAAATATGACGCCAGCGGCGATAACTATGAATACTCTCTCGGATTAAACGGACTGGGACTTTGTGCTACTCAGTTTTCTTCCGAGTATATGGACGCTGAAATTTACCGTGACGGATACAAATATAATCTTCATTTTGAAAAAGGTGAAAATATAGGCGGACTGCAGAAAAAGCCTGCACGTTCCCACGCTTCCGGAACCCGTACAAGGTGGCGCCCGGATCTTGATGTTTTTACTGAGATAAACGTTCCTGATGAATATTTTCGGGATGTTCTAAAAAGGCAGGCTGTTGTAAATCCGAATCTGCTTTTTATATATAAAAGCCAGCAGGAGGATGGAACCTTTCTTGAGGAAAGATTCCTGTATGAAAACGGTATTACCGACTACGTTAAGGAAATTGCAGGAGATACAGCGCTGACATCTTTACAGACATGGAGTTGTGAACGCACCGGACGTGACCGTGAGGATAAGCCTGATTACAGGGTGAAGCTTTCTGTAGCTGTAACATTTTCAAACAGAGTGCAGAAAATCGAGTATTACCACAATTCAAGCTTTCTTGAGCATGGCGGTTCTCCTGAACGTGCCGTGAAGCAGGCGTTCGTTTCCCAGATAGACAGCTATCTTAAACAGAATAACAAATACCTTAAAAATGAGGGAAAGGTAACCTTTTCGGATATCGAGGATTGTCTTATTCTGGTATCTTCAAGCTTTTCCACACAGACCTCCTATGAGAACCAGACCAAAAAGGCTATTACCAATAAGTTTATTTACGAAGCAATGACAGAATTTCTTAAGCATCAGCTTGAGGTATATTTCATTGAAAATCCTGATGAAGCGGTTAAAATAGCCGAACAAGTTATAATAAATAAGCGCAGCCGTGAAAATGCAGAAAAAACAAGGCTCAATATGAAAAAGAACCTTGCAGGAAGTGTTGATCTTACAAACAGAATAGAAAAGTTTGTGGACTGCCGCAGCAAGGATCTTTCAAAAAGAGAGCTTTATATCGTAGAGGGTGATTCTGCCCTCGGCTCTGTAAAAATGGCAAGAGATGCGGAGTTTCAGGCTGTTATTCCTGTACGGGGAAAGATCCTTAACTGTCTTAAAGCAGATTATTCACGTATATTCAAGAATGATATTATCACTGATATCATAAAGCTTCTGGGCTGCGGCGTGGAAGTCAAGGCAAAATCAAATAAGGAGCTTTCTTCATTCAATATTGACGGTCTGAGATGGAATAAGATCGTAATATGCACTGATGCGGACGTTGACGGATTTCAGATACGCACACTTATTCTGACAATGCTTTACAGACTTACGCCTACGCTTATAGATATGGGATATGTTTACATTGCAGAGTCACCGCTGTTTGAAATCACAACAAAGAAGAAGACATATTTTGCCTACACTGAAAAGGAAAAGGCAAATATTCTGAAAAAAATAGGCGATGAAAAATGCACTATACAGCGTTCAAAGGGTCTTGGTGAGAATGAAGCTGATATGATGGCTCTTACCACTATGAACCCTGCAACAAGACGTCTTATTCGTGTAACTCCCTCTGCTGTCGAAGAAACAGCACGTATGTTTGATCTTTTGTTAGGTGACGATCTCCAGGGCAGAAAGGATTTTATTGCTGAATATGGTGCTGATTATCTGGAACTGGCAGATATCAGTTAAGAAAAAAGGAGTGTTTTGATTATGAAACTTATAACTTTTACAGTTCCCTGCTATAATTCTGAGGATTATATGGAACGCTGCATAAATTCTCTTGTTAAAGCAGGAGATATGGCTGAGATAATCATTGTTAATGACGGCTCTTCTGATAACACAAGCGAGATAGCACATCATTATGAAAAGCTTTATCCGAATATGATACGTGCCGTTGATAAGGAAAACGGCGGTCATGGCTCAGGTGTAAATACAGGCATCAGACTGGCGGAGGGAAAGTATTTCAAGGTTGTGGATTCCGATG
>JBJERG010000285.1:0-3046 GCA_051882155.1 Ruminococcus sp. | reverse complement strand
TCAACCAAAATCAAGGAAAGGGTAAAATAAAATATAAATGGAAAAGAAACGCTTGTTTAGAATTCTTTCCAGAGCCGAAAGCACTGATGTAACAGAGCTTGGAAAGAAAATTCAGAATAAATATCCTGTTATGGTAATAAAAAAGCCGGAAAAGGCTCTTGCTATGATAAAAATGCGTGAACCGGTGCAGAACAGCCTGTTTTATCTCGGTGAGGTTATTATATCTGAGGCGGCTGTTTCAATTGATGGAACTGTCGGAAGAGCTGCGGCTATGGGAGATGATTTTGAAAAGACCCTAAATATGGCTGTTATTGATGCAGCCTGCAACAAGGGCGTTTTTGAAGATGAAAAACTCCTGCTTGAATGGGAAACGAAACAGAATGAACTTATAGAAAAAGAAAATGCCATGCTTCAAAAAACAAAGGTTGATTTTCACTCTATGGACCCGGAGGTGACAGCATGAATACACTTCACCAGTTTGACGAGGTTTTCGATACTCAGAGAGTATTCCGAAAGCTGCTTGAGGCTATGTCAAATCCGGGAAGAACTGTTTCAGTATCTGACGAAAAAGACAGGCTTTTCGGTGATTATCCGTCAATTCTTGCAGCTGCAGTAACTCTCCTTGACAATGAGGTAAGCTTTAACACATTTGGAAATACAAAACTGAAAAACGACATAATACTTGCGACTTCTTCTCCCGAAATGAGTACAGAATCGGCAGATTATATTTTTGTAACAGACACCGATATGCTTAAAGAGGTTTTTGAAAAGGCAAAATGCGGAACGCTGTCTGACCCTCACTGCTCTGCGACAATTATCATTCGTGACAGCGAAAAAAAGTGCGGTAAAGTTTGTCTTTACGGTCCTGGGGTAAACGGTGAAACAGAGATTTTATGCTCAGAAACCTTTTGCCAGGCGATTGAACTGAGAGATGCTCAGAATTATGAATATCCTCAGGGTGTGGATATGATTTTTGTGTCGGACAGCGGTGATATTACTGCTGTTCCAAGGCTTGTGAAAAGGAGAGAAAGCAATGGCATATGTTGCGGTATCAGGCGGTGAAGAGGCAATTGAGGCAAGTATTCGTCTGCTTGATTATTACAGAAGCGGTACAGACAAGGATCTGGAGCTTGATGCACTTGTACATAAATTCGGGCTTCTGATCGATAAGGTCATGAGTGAATCGGGACTATATGCAAAGGAATATGCAGCACTGGCTTTAAAGCAGTGCGAGGGTTCAGCAGAGGAGGCAGTCTTTCTTCTGAGAGCCTATCGTTCTACCCTTAAAAGAAGTCATTACACCAATGCTGTCGATACCGGAAGGATGCGTATTATCCGCAGAATTTCCGCTGCATTTAAAGACATTCCCGGAGGACAGCTTTTAGGTGCGTCCTATGACTACACTCATCGCCTTATTCACTTTGAGCGTGAAAACGAAAACGCCTCACAGCTGCATGAACAGTTTCAGAAGATACTTGAAGATCAGACGCCGGAAAAGATTCAGTCCTGCGGACGTGTTTCGGATATGCTGAAGGAAGAGGGTCTGATTGATGTTTTTCCTGAAGATAATACAGAGCCTTATGATGTTACTGAAAAGCTGCTGGAATTTCCTGCACCGAGAAGCGCACGTTTACAGACTATGACAAGAGCAGATACGGGATTTATTTCCGGTCTTGCATATTCAGTGCTGAGAGGATTCGGACAGGTTCACCCTACTGTCGGCGAACTGCGCAGCGGTTACATTGAACTTGAAATCCCCTACCCTGATTCAGATGATACAATTTATCTGGGAGAAATACTGATTACTGAGGTGGAGGCATTTGCACAGTCCAGCGATAAAAACCAGTTAAAGCTTGCAAGCGGTTATGGAGCAGTATTTGGCAGAAATGAAAACAAGGCTATTGCAATGGCTGTTATCGACCGTGAAATTGAACGTGGCGGAGATTATGCTGCACAGGACGAGGAATTTGTACTCACCCACGGTGACTGCCTTGAAATGAACGGTTTTATTTCACATCTCAAACTTCCGCACTATGTCACATTCCAGTCAAAGCTTGACGCAGTAAGAAAAACACGGAGGAAACAGGAAAATGAAGAGCGCTGAAAATTATAACTACGCATTTTTAGACGAGGGTTCAAAGCGTGAGATACGCAGATGCGTTCTGAAAGCTGTTGCCATACCCGGCTATCAGGTGCCCTTTGGTTCAAGGGAACTGCCTATAGGCAGAGGCTGGGGAACAGGCGGTATCCAGCTTACACTTTCACTTATCGGTCCGAAGGATATTCTGAAAGTTATTGACCAGGGCAGTGACGAAAGCGTCAATGCAGTCAACATAAAAAAGTTTGTGAAACTTACTGCAAATGCAGAAGTCACTTCTGATACCCGTAAGGCGACACTGATACAAAGCCGTCACAGAATACCGGAAATTCCTCTAGAAAATAATCAGATACTGATTTTTCAGGTGCCTATCCCGGAACCGCTGAGGATAGTTGAACCGAGAGAGGAAGTAACCAAGAAAATGCACGCTGAAAAGGACTACGCCCCGATATGGCTGCAGCTTTATGAAAGTATTATACGATACGGCAAAGTAACAATTCCAACAGAATATCCCTGTACAGTTGAGAACAGATATATCATGAATCCCAGTCCTATCCCGAAATTTGATAATCCAAAGCTGCATATGTCAAAATGTCTTTACCTTTTTGGTGCAGGACGTGAAAAGAAAATCTATGCAGTTCCTCCGTATACCAATGTTGCGTCACTTGCCTTTGATGATGTTCCATTTGAGCGTGAAAGCTTTAAGGGAAAAAAATGCAGACTTTGCGGCAGTACAGATACTTATCTTGACGAAATCTTTGATTCGGAAACCGGAGAGAGATTTTACCAATGCTCCGATACTTCATATTGCAGGGAGGTGCGTCTGAATGCAGCTGAATGAAAAACCTGTTCTGCAAGTGAAAAATCTGACGGTGCACTACGGTGACGGCTGCCCTCACTGTCAGGAAAATCTTGAAAAAAACCGCTGTACAGTCTGCGGAACTGTCT
>JBJERG010000284.1:0-3065 GCA_051882155.1 Ruminococcus sp. | reverse complement strand
CACTGCCCTTCTCCGGCTGTTTAATTCAAAAATGTATTAATTTATATTTTTAATCAATACACATTATTTTCTACACAAATTCATAATTTACAGTTACGACATTAAATGTAAACTAAATATTTACAAATTGCATAAACATTCATGGTACAATAAAAATATACAAAATTTAATAATTTCATTTTATTTTAATTACGAGGAGGATTACTATGGCACTGGAAAAGGTTTTAGTAGTTGACGACGATCCCAGCATTTGCGACGTCCTGAGAATGTATCTCGAAAATGACGGCTACAGCGTTATTTTATCTTATGACGGAGAGGAAGCACTTGTAAAGTTCAATGCACTCAAGCCGGATATCATTCTTCTTGACGTTATGCTGCCAAGCATGGACGGCTGGCAGGTATGCCGTGAGATCAGAAAGAAGTCCTCTGTCCCGATCATTATGATTACAGCTAAGGGCGATACTTTTGACAAGGTTCTTGGTCTGGAACTGGGAGCTGACGATTATATTGTAAAGCCTTTTGATACAAAGGAAGTAGTAGCCCGAATCAAGGCTATTTCCAGAAGAATCACTTCTGCGCCTGCTGACGCTGAGGTGAAGGAAGTCCGTTATGACAAGCTGTCTGTAAACATGACCCGCTATGAGCTGCGTGTTGACGGTAAGGTCATCGATACTCCTCCTAAGGAACTGGAGCTTCTCTTCTACCTTGCTTCAAATCCCAACCGTGTTTATACCCGTGATCAGCTCCTTGACGAGGTATGGGGCTTTGAATATTACGGCGACTCCCGTACAATCGACGTTCACATCAAGCGTCTGCGTGAAAAGCTTGAGGGCGTTTCAGACCGCTGGTCACTGAAGACTGTATGGGGCGTAGGCTATAAGTTTGAATCAATGGACGATGAATAAAAACGAAGACCAAAAGCTGCCTGCTTTAATCAAGCACCGCAAGTTTCTTATTTCCCGGATGATTTCCCTGCAGATAGTTGCTATGAGCATTATTGCAGTGGCTATAGGAATTACAGGCATATATCTTTTCCGTGATTCTGTTTACGGAAATGTTTCAAAAAGCAGCTCTGTAATATGCAATTCCATAAAGAACTACTGCGAAGGCTCTGTCAGCAAAACTTCCCGCAGTTCCGAAGCTGTAATGGAAGATGAGCAGATAAGCTATATAATTGATCAGGCAGGTGCAGAAACAGGAATGTCCATATTCCTCTTCAATCAGAAGGGTGAGTGCATTGTCTGCTCCGGCAATTCAGGAGTGGAGCCTGACAAAATTGCTATGTCTGCCTCACTTATTGCAGATGTCAAAAAAAGCGGCGAGATCGTTTCTGATGTAAAAGGAATATTCAACACAAAAAATGCAATGCCTGCTGTCAGCAAGGGTCTGTCGGTTTCCATAACTGAAAAGAACGGCACATCAACCGATTATTATCTTTTTACAAATACCTTCACAGATGATATTGAGCATTTTACTCGTATGATACTGATTGTCGGCAGTATTGCTGTAATTTCCATACTGATACTTTATGCTGTATTCATCAGCCGTTTTACTCTGAAATATTTTATAGGTCCGGAAGAGACAATTACACGTGTTATCCGCAAATGTGCCAAGGGTGATTTCTCGGAAAGCCTGAATCCTGAGGATTTCAGTGCTTCCTATTACCAGGAAAACATCAATTCTCTGAATCAGATCATCAATAACCTCAAATCAATGGGCGATCAGCAGTCCCAGTTTATTTCCAATGTTTCCCATGAACTGAGAACACCTATGACAATCATAAGCGGCTATATAAACGGAATCCTTGACGGTACTGTTCCCAAGGAAAAACGCACTGAATACCTTTATATCATTTCCCAGGAAATGCAAAGGCTTAAAATTCTGGTTTCTTCAATGCTGAATCTGACAAAGTACGATAACGGCACTATCCAGATAAAACGTGAAGTCTTTCCTATAAACGATCTGATTTTCCGCACATTTCTGATGTTCGAAAACCGTCTTGAAAAGCGGAACATTACGGTGGAGGGTCTTGACTGCGATACCCTTTATGTCTACGGCGACAGAGATCTTATCGGTCAGGTGATATATAACCTTGCGGAAAATGCCGTTAAATTTGTTGATACAGGCGGTACTATTACCATAACTCTTGAGGATACAAAGGACGCTTCTCTGTTTAGTATACGAAACACAGGCTCCGGCATTCCAAAGGAGGAGCTGCCTAAGATCTTCGGTCGGTTCTATAAATCAGACTTCTCAAGAAGTCATGATAAAACCGGTCTTGGTCTTGGACTTGACATTATTAGGAAAATTCTTCGCCTTCACGACGCTCAGATAAGCGTAAGCAGTGAGGAGAACGTTTTCACAGAGTTCTCGGTTTCTTTCCCGAAAAAATCCGACGCTCAGGACTAAAAATAAAGCAATATCCCACAAAGACTGCAAGCAGATTGCGTGCAGATTCCTAAGATGTGCTTTGTGCGGTATTGCCTGAACTCAAAGGCGAAACACAGTGCGCAGAATATGCGGTGTTTCGCCTTTTTAAGCAAAAAGGAGATTTACGCTATGGACGAAAATTTAAATCAGATTCCCGGTGAGGATATCATTCCAGATAATTCCTGTATGAATAACGGTGAGAATATCGTTCCAGATAATTCCTGTATGAATAACGGCGAAAAGGATATTCCGGAAGCTCCCGAAAACCAGCCGGCTTACAAAAAAGAAGAGGAAAATATTCAGCCGGAAGAGCCTGTTCTCAGTCAGCAGACGGATTCCTTTTCAGATAATCCTTCCATGCCGGAAGGAGGATATTATAACAATTACCAGGGACAGCAGATGTATCCGGGGCAGAATCAGCCGTACCCTCAGCCGCCTTACGGCGGACAGTACGAACAGCCCCTGTTTCAGTATCAGCAGCCTGCTGTGCCTATTAAAAAGAAAAAAAAGCCTGCTGTTCCCTTAAATGCAGGACAAAAAAAGATAATATGGCTTCTGAGGGCAGGAATTCTGCTGATTGCGCTGATTTTTGTATACTGCATTGCAATGGACGTAACTTCATATGTGATCCACGG
>JBJERG010000283.1:0-3069 GCA_051882155.1 Ruminococcus sp. | reverse complement strand
AGTAAATATAAGCCACAAAAATTGTACGTGAATTCCTGCAATCAAGCCATAAATCAGACTTACAAGTATCATTACAACTATATCAGCAGCAATTCCGCCTAAAAATCCTTCCACTGTCTTTTTGGGACTTATCTCCGGACAAAGCTTGTGCTTTCCGAGAAATGTTCCTGTAAAATATGCACCCGTATCAGATATCCACGCTGCACAAAGAGCAAGTATAACATAAACAAGTCCGAATTTATCACTTATCAAAAGAAGAGTGACAAGCAAATTCATTGAATATGTTATAAACACTGTCACTGCAAGCATATAAGCAGTCTGATGAAATGTTCTTTCTTTATGATTCATAACAAAATCAAGAAAGATTATCATAACTGCCAGAACAGTGATAAACGTATCCCAGCCGTATGCTCCGAAAAATCGGAAAAACGGCGTAAGAAGCGCAGATCCGCAGGCAGCTGCCAGTGAAAAAATATACTTTATACATTTATCAGCACGGAACAGCTCAAGGATCGCCATTGCTGAAATAAGACCTATGCACAGCGGAAATACAAAGGTTCTGTTAAGTATAAGCACAAGAATAAGTAATACTGCCGCTACAGCTCCTGATATGATACGTGTTTTCATGCTCAGACACCTCCAAAACGGCGTCCACGGCCCGCAAAGTCAATGAGCGCCTTGTCAAGCTCGCTTCTTGCAAAGTCGGGCCAAAGTACATCCGTAAAATAATATTCAGCGTAAGCACACTGCCATATGAGAAAATTTGAAAGCCTTAGTTCACCGCTTGGGCGGATCATCAGATCAACGTCAGGGATTTCCCTTGTATACAGATGATCTGAGATCATTTCCTCAGTTATTGCACTGGGATCAAGTTCACCCTTTGCTGCTTTTTCTGCAAGCTGACGAGCTGCATAAACTATTTCATCTCTGCCGCCGTAATTGATAGCAAGTATAAGATTCATTTTGTCATACTTCTTTGAATCCTCTTCAAGCTCTTTCATTCTGTTCCGGATTCTTTCAGGAAGACGTGACTTGTCACCAATGAATATCATACGTACTTCCTGTTCCAGATATTCGTCACAGTCATTAAGATATTCCCAGAGAAGATTCATAATAGCTTCAATTTCTTCCTCGGGACGCTTCCAGTTTTCAGTTGAAAATACGTAGAATGAAGCGTTCTTTATGCCAATAGAACGGCAGTAGCGTGTAATATCATGAAATGTCTTTGCTCCTTCACGATGTCCGTATTTTCTCGGCATACCACGTTTTTTTGCCCATCTGCCGTTTCCGTCCATAATAAATGCAACGTGCTTTGGAAGCACCTCCGGAAGAGATTTTTTATCAACGCTGCCGGTCTGATTCTTTTTCAAAAAGGGAAAGGCCATTTTTAACTCCTCCCTCAGATGCTCATGATTTCCTTTTCCTTGGCAGTAACAGTCTTGTCTGCTTCATCGCAGTAACGATCTGTCAGCTTCTGAATATCCTTTTCTCCGTTCTTTACATCATCTTCTGTAAGTTCAGAATTCTTCTTCATGCTCTTCAGCTTATCCATTGCGTCACGGCGAATATTTCTTACAGCAACCTTTGCCTCTTCGCCGTATTTCTTGATTGACTTGCAAAGTTCCTTACGGCGATCCTCTGTCAGCTGCGGAAATGCAAGACGAAGAACCTTTCCGTCATTTGTCGGTGTAATGCCAATATCTGATGCAAGAATAGCCTTTTCAATGGATTTGAGAGAAGACATATCCCAGGGCTGGATTACAAGAATACGTGCCTCGGATACCGAGATAGCTGCCATCTGCTGAATAGGTGTGGGCGCTCCATAGTAATCCACAGTGATTTTGTCAAGAACTGCCGGGTTAGCTCTACCTGCACGGATAGCTGCAAGGTCCTTTTCAAGACGGGATATGGTTTTCTGCATCTTTTCTTCTGTTTCTTTCAGTACTGCTTTCATGGTTTTAAGTTCCTTTCTGAATTAGTTATTTTCATTTTCTGCTACAACAGTTCCTACTGATTTACCCATTATAGCATCATAAATATTATCGGGACGGCTAAGATCAAATACCAGCATCGGCATCTGGTTGTCACGGCACATTGAAGCAGCTGTACTGTCCATTACTGACAATGCGCTGCCAAGTACATCACTGAACGTAATCGTTTCATAACGTACAGCATCAGAATACTTATGAGGATCCTTGTCATATACGCCGTCAACGAGGGTAGCCTTCAGGAGAATATCAGCCTCTATTTCAACGGCACGAAGTGTTGCCGCTGTATCTGTTGAGAAGAAGGGACTGCCTGTACCGCAGCCGAATATAACAACTCTGCCCTTTTCCAGATGACGTATAGCACGGTTGCGGATATAAGGTTCTGCAATAGCCTGCATGGAAATAGCAGTCTGCACACGCACCTCAACGCCCAGTGCTTCAAGAGAATCTGCAACTGCAAGGGCGTTCATGGTTGTAGCCAGCATACCGATATGGTCAGCACGGGTGCGATCCATGCTTCCGGAGGATCTTCCTCTCCAGAAGTTTCCTCCGCCTACAACAATACCGATCTCTGCACCTGCATCTACACACTTTTTAATGCTTGCACAAATCTTGTTTATTACATCGAAATCAAGACCTGTTTTCTTATCACCTGCAAGAGCCTCACCGCTCAGTTTTAATACGACACGTTTGTATTTAAGTTCCATAAAATGTTCGTCCTTTCGTTACGGATTTAACGCTCAATTGGCGCACCATACCCTACGCCGCATTGCTACTTCTATTTTACACTATTTTGCCTAAAATGTAAAGGGATTTTTCGTAAATAAATAAAAGTTTTTTAACCCACTGAACAGTCAAAATATTTTCTCACGATTTTTCGTTATAGAATTCTATATTTCTCGGGTTAAGCATAGATTAAAAATTAGAAGTTCACTTACTATTTCTTTGTACTATCCAGTCACTTTTTTTCATCTTTAGCTTCTGCATATTCACCATAATCCAATTGTACTAAATCGGTCATAGTTGCATCTATTTCTAAAATATCAGCTAAAGATACTATTCTTGCATCACTATCTATATG
>JBJERG010000282.1:0-3121 GCA_051882155.1 Ruminococcus sp. | reverse complement strand
TATTCTTTAAATTGACAATAAAATGTTAAATTTTGCGTAAGCTCCTTGACAAATCAAATAAATGAGGTATAATTATATTAGATTGTTATGAAATGTATTAAGGTCAGTGAAAGCTGCCCTTGAAATAATACAGATAATCGGAGGAGAATAAAATGATAAAGACTATTGGTATTCTGACAAGCGGCGGCGACGCTCCGGGCATGAACTCTGCAATACGTGCTGTTGTACGTTCTGCACTCAAGAAGGGTATTAAGGTTTACGGTATCCGCCGTGGCTACTGCGGACTTATTGACGGCGATATTTTTGAAATGGACGAAATGAGCGTTTCAAATATCACTCACAAGGGCGGTACAATGCTTTATACAGCAAGAAGTGCTGAATTCCGTACAGAAGAAGGTATGCAGATCGCTAAGGCAAACTGTGAAAAGTTTGGTCTTGAAGGTATTGTTGTAATCGGCGGTGACGGTTCATTCCGTGGTGCAGCTGATCTTTCTGCAAGAGGAATTCTCACAGTAGGTCTGCCGGGTACTATTGATAATGATATTGCCTGCACAGAATATACTATCGGTTATGACACAGCAATGAATACAGCTATGGAAATGATCGACAAGCTTCAGGATACCTGTCAGTCACATGACCGCTGCTCTGTAGTTGAGGTTATGGGAAGAGGTGCAGGTTTTATTGCTGTTAATACAGCTGTTGCCTGCGGTGCTATTGAGATCATTACAAAGGAAGTTCCTTATGATCTGGATGAGCTTGCAAAGAGTATGCTGGAATGCAAGAAGAACGGCAAGCAGAACTTCATTGTAGTTGTTTCCGAGAACGTTGGTCACTCCAATGAGATCGCAACAGCTATCCAGGAGAAGACAGGCATCGAAACTCGTGCAACTGTACTGGGTCACGTTCAGAGAGGCGGTTCACCAACAGTTCGTGACCGTATCGTAGCAAGTGAAATGGGTTATTACGCAGTTGAACTGCTGGCTCAGGGCATTGGCAACCGTGTTGTTGGTATGCAGAAGAATGAGATCGTTGACTTTGATATTCAGGAAGCACTGGCTATGACAAAGCCCTATGACATGAAGCTTCACAATATTGCTAAGGATATTGCGTTCTTTTAATTGAAAGAAATAAATTTAATCCAATAATTAAACCGGCTTACTGTACGTGAGCCGGTTTTGTTTATAAGAACAGAAAAAAGAAATGCTGTCCTAAGGTCTGGGCAGCATTTCAGATTTATGTAGAATAGTAGAGAAATAAGCTTATTTCCTGGACTGCTCCTTGAGAAGGTCACGTATTTCAGTGAGCAGCAGTTCTTCCTTGGAAGGCTTGGGCGGAGCGGGCTTTTCTTCCTTCTTGCGGCGGAAGCTGTTGATAGTCTTAACAACAACAAATACACATATAGCTGTCAGCAGGAAATTGATGATGGCCTGCAGGAAGAGTCCTATAGATATACTTGCACTGCCGACTGTAATATTAATGCCTGCAAAATTGATTCCGCCGATAATAAGTCCGATGAGTGGAGTGAAAATATCATTTACAAGAGATGTAACTATCGCTGTAAATGCAGAGCCAATAATCAGACCTACCGCCATGTCTAGGACATTGCCCTTGGAAATAAATTCCTTAAATTCAGTTATAATGCCTTTGGTCTTCTCCTTACCGCTCTTTTTGGTTTCTTTTGTTTCGTCTGCCATGTTTTTTCTTCCTTTCGTTTATAATAAATATTACCCTACGGCATAAACTGTCGTAGTTGTAGACGTTGATTCACCGGAAACGGTTGTTACCACATTTCCGTATTCATCTGTGGTAATACCGGTAACTTCCTCCACAGGCTTTGTATAGGAAACAAGCTCTCTTGTTTCCTGAAGATCAATTGTAATAATAAATCCATCAGCATTGTTTCCCGAAATTGTGTAGGGCTTATCGGAAATAAGAGGAACATAGGTTACGGTTTTATCCATTTCAGCAGGAACATAATACACCGCATATGCCTTGCCGTCACCGTCAACTATTTCCAGAGGATCCTGAGGGCTGTGGTTTTTTAATTCCTCAATATACTCCTCATAGCACAGTCCGCTTTGCATTATATAATATGCGTGGGGCTTTCCTACATAGCGGTAATGCCAGGATTCATGCTGTATACCTGTTATTTCTGTTTTATCTGCGGGATAGCGGAGAATATATCCGTAATCCGCACAGTTTTTGTCTATCCAGTCATAGTCGCCTGTTCCGTCGTATTCACCTGATGTTCCGTCTGAAAAGAAGAGAGAAAAATCAAGGGCATATCCGGTTTCGTGTTCACTGTGACCGGGTATGGCAACGAGAGTAGAGGTGGTAAGACCTGTTTTTTCAAGGTCTGCATCATAGAGAGCCTGCTGCTGTTCAAGAGTTCTGAATCCGGCAACTATAAGTATATCGGAATGTCCCGTTTCTCTCGCAAAGGCGTCAAGCATATTGTTCAGCGGTTCAATAGCTTCCTCCTGAATGCTTATATCCATTCCGCTTACGCTGTAGGAGTCTGTTTTTTCGTCAAAGAGAGCCTTGATCTTAGCGTCCTTTGCACTTTCAAAAGCGTGTTCGCTGTTCACCAGAATAAGCGGACCCTTATAAATCTCAGTGTTTTTTATGGTAACTGTATTATAGGAAGATTCTGTAGGTTCTGCTGTTGATTCAGAAGAGGCTTCACTGTTATCATCAGCAGTATTCACAGCACTGATATTCTCTTTTCCGGTAAGCGGATTTATAGATACCATGCCTGTAACTATCGGATAGCCCACAGCAGCGCAGAATCCGCCGAAAACAATGACCGCAGCCATTCTGTCCATTACTTTTTTAAATGTGCGTTTTCTCTTTCTTTTACGTCTTGCTTCCTGATTTAACTGTTGTCTTGTCTTTTGAGGTTTTTTCTTAGCCAAATCACACATCTCCTTTCCGGTGTGCCTCATAGCTTTTTCTTATAATATTATACCACATTTTTTTCTGATTGAAAAGAGTTTTTTGACGATTTTCAAATTTTTTTCACGAAAAATATTTTCCGGACTTTATGCTGTATTGCCATAAGTTACAATACTTTCGCCACACGGGGCGAAAAAATCCAACAAGTTACGATTTTTCGGCACCA
>JBJERG010000281.1:0-3124 GCA_051882155.1 Ruminococcus sp. | reverse complement strand
ATGAGCATTTGTTCGCCGATACTCATTCCGCAGTCCAGCAGTTTTTCCATACTATAAATCAACCTGCCTTTGCAGTTTAAAATAAAGCAATGCCGCACAAAGAGTGTACACAGCTATATGATGTACTTTGTGCGGTATTGCCATAATCATTCAGTTATCTGATTCCGTATTTTTCAATGATATAGTCCATATCCTTGTCACCTCTGCCTGAAAGGTTAATGAGAATTGAACCACGTTCCATTTTTTTAGCAAGCTTCATTGCATATGCAACTGCATGGGAACTTTCAATTGCCGGTATAATTCCTTCCATTCTTGAGAGCTTGAAGAATGCGTCTATAGTTTCTTCATCATCTACAACCTCATATTTGATTCTGCCGAGATCACGGAGAAAAGCATGCTCAGGACCTGAAGAAGGGTAGTCAAGACCGCTTGCAACAGAATATACGGGTGCAGGATCGCCGTTTTCATCCTTCAGCATAATGCTGTTAAATCCGTGCATAACTCCTTCTGTTCCAAAGGTAAGACTTGCAGCATGATCTCCCAGCTTTGGTCCTCTGCCAAGAGGCTCTACGCCGTAAATATCAACAGGATCATTCAGAAATGCAGAGAACAAACCTATTGCATTTGAACCGCCGCCGACACACGCAACAACGGCGTCAGGAAGTTCGCCTGTCATTTCCATAAATTGATCTCTTGCTTCAATGCCCACTATACTCTGAAAATCACGTACCATCATAGGGAATGGGTGAGGACCGAGAGCAGATCCTATACAGTAAATGCAGTCCTTGTATTCTCTGGAATAAGCGGCGAATGCTGCGTCTACGGCTTCCTTGAGGGTCTGAAGACCGTCGGTTACCTCAACAACGTTTGCACCCAGTATCTTCATTCTTGCAACATTCGGAGCCTGCTTTTTTATATCAACAGCACCCATATAGATATCGCATTCCAGACCAAAATATGCAGCGGCAGTAGCCAATGCAACGCCGTGCTGACCGGCACCTGTTTCAGCAATGATCTTTTTCTTGCCCATATATTTTGCAAGAAGAGCTTCACCCATGCAATGGTTAAGTTTGTGTGCGCCTGTATGGTTAAGATCCTCACGCTTTACATAAAGCTGGACATTGCCGATGCTGTTGGAAAGGCGCTCCAGGTGTGATACCGGAGTAGGTCTGCCCTGAAATTCCTTGCGTATTCTTCTCAGTTCACCTATAAATTTGCTGGACTTACATATTGTAAGATAGGCTTCAGTGATTTCATCCATGGCTTTTTTCAGTTCATCAGGGATATAGCATCCGCCGTATTTTCCGAAATAGCCCTTTGTATCCGGATAGTTTCTGAAATAGGTGTCAAATTCGATTCCGCTGTAATTCATAAAATTTACCTCCAAAAAAATGATTTACGGCATTTAAGCCTGTACTGCCAAAAGCAAAAAAGCCCTTGACAGAAAGAAAAAACCTCTGTCAAGGACGAATAAATCATTATCCGTGGTGCCACCTTGATTCACGGTAAAAAACCGTGCTCTTAGCAGGATACAAATATACCCCCGGCAAGTAACGTATGCCATTACGTCGCAGAATACTCTGCGGAATTCTCCGCATTTGACTGCGCCCTCAGCGGTCCATTTGATAATCTGTTTTTCATTCGGCTCACAGCATCCCGAACTCTCTGTGGAAGCATAATTACCTTTATCTCCGCCTCAACGGTTTATTGTAGTTTATATTATAACATCTTTATAAGCTTTTGTCAATACTTTTTTTGCAAAAAAATATATTTATTCAAGAAAACACTTGAAATTGTTGTAAATATATGATATAATTTAGTTATTGTATATGTTTACTAAAAAATAAAAGGAGATTTTGAAAATGAATTTAACAAAGAGAAGGTACGCAGGTATTGTTGCCGGTGTTATGTTTGTCAGCAGTATTGCACAGACAATGTCAGCCGGAATATCTGCTGAGGGCGGAAGCTACGATATGAATGTATCGGTAAATCTTGCCAGCAGCACGAAAAGTATCAGTCCCTACATTTATGGTATCAATGAATATGGTGACAACATGAACAATGTCACCACAACAGCTGCACGTCAGGGAGGAAACCGTTATACTGCGTATAACTGGGAAACAAACTGGTCAAATGCAGGCGAGGACTGGCATAACAGCTCAGATACAAATATCGGAGATGAGAAAAACGGCTTTGCATATGCCGCAAGAAAGCTTTCTGAAACCTGTGTATCCCATAATGTTCCATATAAGATGACAACACTCCAGATGGCAGGATATGTTGCTGCTGATAAAAACGGAACAGTATCGGAGAGTGAAGCTGCACCCTCTGCACGATGGAATGAGGTCAGATTCAGAAAGGACTCTGAGCTTTCCATGACGCCGAATCTTGATGACGGTGTTGTTTATATGGATGAATATGTAAATTATATTGTCAATACCCTCGGTGATTCAACTACAGCCACAGGTATTCAGGGCTACAGCCTTGATAATGAGCCGGCACTCTGGGATGATACACATCCGCTTTGCCACGGAGAGAGTGTTACAAATAATGAGCTTGTCTCAAAATCAATGGAACTTGCAAGGGTAGTTAAGCAAATAGACCCGAATGCCGAAATTTTCGGGCCTGCTTTCTGGGGCATTCTTCCATGTATTCAGCTTAGCGAGAGTGATAGTTTTAAAGACCCTGAATGGCAGGCAGTAAAGGGTGATTACAACTGGTATGTTGACTTCTATCTTGACCAGATGAGGAAGGCTGAGGAAGAATATGGGGTACGTCTTCTGGACGTTCTTGATGTACATTACTATGCACAGGACTGCAGCACTGATGAAGCAAGACTTCAGGCAGCAAGAAGCCTTTATGATGAAAATTATGCTGAAAACAGCTGGCTTCAGCCATATTTCGGGCAGTATTTCCCGTTCATTACAAGACTTCAGGAATCTATTGACAAGTATTATCCTGATACAAAGCTTGCATTTACCGAGTATAACCTTGGCGATATTTCAAACGAAGCTGTAACCGGCAAAAGTGTTACCGCTGCCATTGCTGAAACAGAAGCACTGGGTGCATTTGCTTCAAATGATGTCTATCTGGCTACATACTGGGGCACTCTTTCAAAATGAGA
>JBJERG010000280.1:0-16358 GCA_051882155.1 Ruminococcus sp. | reverse complement strand
TTATAATAAAAGTCGCAGCTGCGTGTATTTTTGTAAGGCTGCGGCTTTATTTTTCAAACAAAACGGAGGATGTACCAATGAGTCGTAACAGACGCAGCAATACAAGGCAGGATAATGCACCTGCGGAATCAGAGCAGCTGATTGCGGGAAGAAATCCGGTTCTGGAGGCGCTTCGGAGCGAAAATCTGCCCGATACAGTATATTTAAGCGGAAACAGCGGTGTTCTGCATCAGATCTCAGAGCTTGCCGCAGAGAAGGGTATTCCTGTGAAAATGGTATCGGAAGCGAAATTTTCCCAGATGACGGGCAATGCAAATCATCAGGGTGCGGCGGCGTCAGGTTCCTGCGGAAGCTATGTTTCTGTTGAAGAGATACTGGAATATGCTCATGAAAAAAATGAACCGCCGCTTATTGTGATATGCGATGAAATACAGGATCCTCACAATCTGGGTGCCATTATACGTACAGCAGAAGCGGCAGGGGTACACGGTATCATCATTCCGAAAAGACGAAGCGCATCTCTCAATCTGACTGTAGGCAAGACCTCGGCAGGTGCCGCAAGCCATATGAGAGTTGCAAGGGTGTCCAATCTTGTTATGACAATGGAAAAGCTCAAGGAAAGAGGCGTGTGGATATACGGAACAGACGCTTCGGGCAGTATCTATACGGAAGCTGATTTTAAAACCGGAACTGCATTTGTGATAGGTTCTGAAGGCTTTGGCATAGGACGGCTTGTAGGAGAAAAATGCGACGCAATGCTCAGACTTCCGATGAAAGGATATGTGAATTCTCTGAATGCCTCTGTGGCAGCGGGAATTTTTATTTATGAAGCAGTTCGTCAGCGGCAGGAAGCTGCAGTCGGCAGAGAATGAAAAGTCAGGTCTAAGGAGTGTTTATATTAAAACATGGCAGATCGTAAATATACAGTAGAAGAAATTCTGAACGAGTACGGAGGCAAGGATCCCAAAACTCAGTCTGAAACAAAAACGCCTTCCGGAAAGCTTGAAACCCACAGGCTTCTTAGCAGAACTGCTGCGGGTACTAAGCCTCAGTACGGCTCGGAGCGTCCGGCGTCCTTCAGACGTGCGGAGGAAGAGTCAAAGGTGAACCGCATAAAGCGTGAGATACGTGCAGGCGGCAGAGCCGATATTGAAAACAGCCGTGCTGCTGCTTTTCAGACCCTGGAGCTTATGCGTGAGAAGGTTTCATTTGTGAATTCTGCGGCGGCAGATCCTCAGACTGCACCGGCTCAGAAAAATGATCTCATTGACGGCTATGAGGGAGCAGTTGTCGTTGACAAAACAGAAAATGACGGCGATGCAAAGGACAGATATCAGCCGAAGGTACGTGCAATGGAGGATTCCACACGTGCCAGGGAAGAAAAGACATTAAAGGGAAAAAAGAGAAAAAGCGGCGAAAACCGCTATGAATACAGGAAGGATACAGCGGCTGAAGAAAAAAGCGCTGAAAACAGCCAGCAATCTGATGACGAAAGCAAGCCCTTCTTTTTTGACCTTCACCATGCAGACGCAGTAAAGTTTATAAGCCGTGAAGCACGTGAAGAGCGTGAAAGACGAAGAAGAGTCGCTGCAATACGCAGACTCCGCAAAAAGCGCATGAAGATGCGTGAACTGGAGGAAACAGAGGACAACAGCAGGAATACCGTTCATATCCCGAACAATGATTCGGAGATACGTGCAAACATAAATATTCTCAGAAAAACTGTGTCATTCAGAACGATTGCACTGGCAGTACTGTTTGTCCTGTCGTCAATTCTGTGCGTTCTTGAGAGCAGAGAAGGAATTTTTGATCTGATCATCTCGGCAACAGGATTCGGCGGATACAGCTTTATACATATGCTTATGGGCATGGCTGCAATTATGGTCGCATTTCCCACAGTTGCCAACGGCGTAAGATACTTATGCGTCAACCGTGCAGACAGCGACAGTATGGCGGCTGTTCCGATTGTAATATCTACGCTGGGTGCAATGGTTACAGCATTTTTTCCGAAAGCGCTTGAAAAAGGAGAGGCAAATCTGTTTGTGCCTGTCGCAATTTTCATATTGTTTATGAATGCAGTGGGAAAACAGCTTATCATCAGAAGAGCCATAAAGAACTTTTCGGTAATTTCCGGCAAGTATGAACAGTATGTGCTTACATACGTAAATAATGACAGCGACGCTGAAAAGCTTACAAAGGGCGTACAGCCTGATTATCCTATACTTGTATCCATAAGAAAAGCACGTCAGATGAGCGATTTTCTGAGGTATACATATTCATCTGATATGGGCGACCGTTTCTGCCGGAAGGCTGCACCGTTTATATGCGGAGCTTCCCTTATCATTGCGGCGGCTATAACAGGCATTCGGTTTACAGTAATGACAGGAGATTCTGTTTTCGGATTCTTCTGCTCCGTATTTTCTATGCTTCTCTGCGGCGGCTGCTGTTCGGGAGTAATGCTCACTGCCAATATTCCGCTTAATTCCGCTGCCGGAAAGCTGACAAAACGGGGTTCAGCTCTTTTAGGATATCAGAGCGTTGATGATTTTTATGATACCAATTCATTTATGGTTAATGCTTCATCGCTTTTTCCTGAAAGTGCCGTTACTATAGACGGTATGAAGCCCTTCAGAGATGCAAAAATAGAAGATGTGATCCTTATGGCGGCAGGACTCACCAGAAAAGCAGACAGCGTTCTGAAACACGCCTTCGGAAAAATGATTGACGAGGAAAACAGCAGCATTCCTGCTGTTGAAAGCGTTCTTTATGAAGAGGGATTCGGTCTGAGCGGCTGGATAAAGAACCGCCGTGTGCTTCTGGGAAACCGTGAAATGATGGTCGCTCATAATATTGAAGGACTGCCCTCGGCAATGCGTGAGGCTGAGTATTTCGAGGAAGGAAGCGAGATACTTTACTTTTCCGTAAGCGGCGTATTATCCGCAATGCTTGTGGTGAAAATATCTGCAAACGGACGAATGAAGCATCAGCTTCATAAGCTTATGGATGAAAATATTGCCCTGGTGGTAAAGTCGGTGGACAGTTTTCTTACGCAGCAGATGATTGCAGGGATCTATCAGATACCTGAAAACTGTATAAGAGTAGTGCCTGTGGCACTGCACGAAACCTTTGATAAATATACGGAAGAGGCTGATATGGTAAGTGCCTCGGCAATTACCTCCGGAAATGCTCTCGACGCCATAAGACTTATTATTTCAGCAAGAAAGATCCGCCGCAGCGCAATGACGGGAATTATTCTTCAGTCAGTGGCAGCCATTATAGGCTTTGCTATTGCCTTTGTTTATATAGGACTCAGCGCATATACCAGTGTTACAACAGAGATGTTTCTGGCATTTCAGCTGGCTGCCTGTGCAGTTACGGCTATTGCTGTACGTTTGAAATAACAGCAGGAAAGGAGCATTCATGGATTTAAGAAACAGATATCAGGATCGCTCAGATGACAAGGAAACACAGTACATTCCGCTTCAGGAAACAAGAAAGCGTTCAGACCAGTATGATACACAGGAGCTGAGTGCCGAGGAAATACGCAGACGTGCAAAACAGGAACATGATGCAAATGCAAGGAGAAACGGCGGGGCAATTCCACAGGGCGGAAGGGTTTCCGGAAGAAATGAACCTCCTTACAGCGGCAGCTTCAGAGGTACTGTGCAGAATAACGGCGGCGTGTATCATGGACCTGCACACAGCAATGATGGAGTGTATCGTGGACCTGTTCAGAACAATGGCGGAGCTTACCGTGGATCTGTTCAGAATAACAGCGGCGTGTACCGTGGACCTGCACAGAATAACAGCGGAGCTTACCGCAGCAATCCCAGTTATCAGAACCCTCCGGGAGGAACTCCTCCTCATGACCGGAACGGAAGGCAGGCAAATGGCAGACCTTCACGTCCGCCTGTAAAAAAACGCGGAAAAACTCCTGTATGGCAGACAGCTATCCGTGTTATCCTTATTCTTGTTGTATCTGTATTTCTGCTGTACTCATCAATAGTTCTTATAGGAATACTCAGAACAAATATAGTTGATACAGTGGACAGAAACCGCACAGCAGATGCAGCAAGCTCCTCTTCAGTGGACAACATTCTCATTATAGGAACGGATTCACGTGATATTGAAAAGGAAAAGGGCAGATCGGATTCCATGATACTTCTTTCTGTCAATTCCAAATCCAAAACCATATATATGACCTCTTTTCTCCGTGACGTCTATGTCTATATTAATGATTACTACGGCTACGGAAAACTCAATGCAGCCTATTCCTACGGAGGACCTGAGCTGCTGATGGATACCATTGAATCGAATTACAGGATAAAGATCGACGATTATGTTCTGGTTTCATTTGCAGCCTGTGCAGAGGTTATTGACGCTGTGGGCGGAGTTGAGATCACCCTTTCCGATGAGGAGGCAAAGGCACTCAATGATATCCTTATAAGCGAAGTGAATGAGCTTATGGGCGATAAAAGAAATGATGATCTGCTGGAAGGCGGCGGAACATATAATCTGAACGGAAAGCAGGCGTTATCCTACAGCCGTATACGATATGTGGGAAATGCGGATTTTGAAAGAACCAGCCGTCAGCGTGAGGTGCTGACCATTGCAATGAAGAAGGCATGTAAAAATCCCGCTGCAATATGCGGTATCTTTATGAATGCACTGCCGGAAATATCCACCAATATCCAGGGACTGAGCCTTTACTGGTATTCTCTGAAAGCGCCTTTTCTGATGATAGGGTACGATATTGTACAGCAGCAGATACCTGCCAGCGGCACATTTCAGCCGGAAAACATAAACGGAGAAGATGTGCTTGCAGCTGACTTTACACAAAACAATAATGTGCTTATGGATACGGTTTTTGAAGGCGTATTCGATTAAAAAAGGGACTGCTTAATGTAGTCCCTTTTCTCTGTTATTTCTCATATAATGATACGGAAAAGTCCGTGTCTGTTGCAGTATGCGTAAAGATAACCGTGACCTCGTTTCTGAAAACGTACAGCGGCATTCTGTTCCGGATAGAGCTTTACAAGCTCTGCTCTGTCAGCTGTAACGTAACAAAAGAATGAGATGTAATGTGATTTTGTCATGGAGTGATTCATTGTGACATAATATGCTCCGTCACTAAGCTCCACAGCTATATCATGTTCTCCTTCAGCTTCTTCTGATTCAAGCTCCGGCAGACGTATTCCGCAGCAGCTGAATGCACCTGTTCCCACAGACTGTACAATATTTCCGCAGACAGGGCAGACATAGAATACAGTCTTTTTCATATTTGAGGAACGGTTGCTGTTCACTGCACAATCTCCCGTCAGCAGCTCGGCAACGGATACATTAAGAGCCGACGCAAGATCTGTGAGAATGCTTATATCGGGAAGACCTCTTCCCGTTTCCCATTTTGATATAGTCTTGTCGCTTACGCAGATAATGGATGCAAGTTCCTTCTGTGTAAGCTTTTTCTTTTCACGAAGATTTTTTATCGTTTCACCTGTTACATAGTTCATGCTTTCACCTCCTTGTATCTTACGCCTTAATTATATACCGTAAAAAGCGTGGGGTCAACCTGCGTATCGTAGAGTTCGGACGATTGTTTTTTCATTTTTTGGAATGTATAATCCTGATAACGTGTAAGATAATTGTAAAAAAAAGAAATATCTCTTAATAATATTAAGTATCAATAAGGAAATTTGATGTGATAAAGAAAAATTGGTATAAATGTTTAAATAATAAATGTAATCAGAAAAAATCTATTGACATAAGGGGTCTGATGTGTTATTATAGATTTGGATCAAGGAAAAATGCTCTGAAAAAGAGAATTTTCCTGAAATAAAAATATTTTTTTGCTTGAAACAGCAAAGGAGAGATGAAAATGGCAAAAGCAATGCCCAAGGAATGGGAAGGATTTAACGGCGGTGCATGGACATCTGAAATTAATGTCCGTGACTTTATTCAGAAGAACTACACACCTTATGAGGGTGATGATAGCTTCCTGGCAGATCCTACAGAAGCTACAAAGACACTGTGGAGCCAGGTACTTGATCTGTTCCGTCAGGAGAGAGAGAACGGCGGCGTTCTGGATATGGATACAAAGATCGTATCCAAGGTTGATTCACATGACGCAGGTTATCTGAACAAGGATCTGGAAAAGATCGTTGGTTTCCAGACAGACAAGCCTCTGAAGCGTTCACTGCAGCCCTTCGGTGGTATCCGTATGGCAGAGGGTGCCTGCAAGTCCTACGGCTACGAAGTAGATCCTGAGATCAGCTACATCTTCAAGAACTACCGCAAGACACACAATGAGGGCGTATTTGATGTTTATACTCCCGAAATGATGTCTGCTCGTCATAATGCTATCATCACAGGTCTTCCAGACGCATACGGCAGAGGAAGAATCATCGGCGACTACAGAAGAGTTGCACTGTACGGTGTTGACAGACTGATCGAAGACAAGATGTATCAGAAGTCCACAGTATACGGTACAATGACTGATGACAAGATCCGTCTTCGTGAAGAGATCGCAGAGCAGATCAAGGCTCTTAAGGCTCTCAAGAGCATGGCTGCAAAGTACGGCTATGATATTTCCAAGCCTGCTACAAATGCTCACGAGGCTATTCAGTGGACTTATTTTGCATATCTGGGTGCAGTTAAGGATCAGAACGGCGCAGCAATGAGCCTTGGCAGAACCTCAACATTCCTGGATATCTACATCAAGCGTGATATTGATAACGGCGTTCTGACAGAAGAACAGGCTCAGGAATACATCGACCACTTCATCATGAAGCTGCGTATGGTTAAGTTCGCAAGAACTCCTGAATACAACGCACTGTTCTCCGGCGACCCGCAGTGGGTAACAGAGTCTATCGGCGGTATGGGTATCGACGGCAGAACCCTCGTAACAAAGACCAGCTTCCGTTATCTGCATACTCTGGAAAACCTGGGTACAGCTCCGGAGCCGAACCTTACAGTTCTGTGGTCCAAGAAGCTGCCGGCAGCATTCAAGAGATACTGTGCTAAGCTTTCTATCAATACCTCTTCATTCCAGTATGAGAATGACGACCTGATGAGAGTTACTCACGGTGATGACTATGCTATCGCTTGCTGCGTATCCTCAATGAGAGTTGGCAAGGAAATGCAGTTCTTCGGCGCACGTGCAAACCTGGCTAAGTGCCTGCTGTACGCTATCAACGGCGGTGTTGATGAAAGAATCGACGCTAAGACAGGCAAGCACAATCAGGTAGGTCCTAAGTACAGACCTGTTGAAGGCGATTATCTTGACTTCGACGACGTAATGGATAAGTATATTGACATGATGGAATGGCTGGCTAAGCTCTATGTTAATACTCTGAACTGCATTCACTATATGCACGACAAGTACTGCTATGAGTCACTGCAGATGGCTCTCCATGACAGAGATGTAAAGCGTTACTTTGCAACAGGTATCGCAGGTCTGTCTGTAGTAGCTGACTCACTGTCTGCTATCAAGTATGCAAAGGTTAAGTGCGTTCGTGATGAATTCGGCGTAGTAACTGACTTTGAGGTTGAGGGCGACTTCCCGAAGTACGGCAACAATGATGACCGTGTAGACGAAATCGCTGTTAACATTCTTAACAAGTTCATGGATATGGTTCGCAGCAACCACTGCTACAGAAACGGTGTGCCTACCACATCTATCCTTACAATCACATCAAACGTTGTATACGGCAAGAAGACAGGCAACACACCTGACGGCCGTAAGATGGGCGAACCTCTGGCTCCTGGTGCAAATCCGATGCACGGCAGAGATTCCCATGGTGCAGCAGCATCTATGGCTTCTGTTGCTAAGCTGCCCTGGAGCAATGCTCAGGACGGTATCTCCAACACATTCACTGTAATTCCTGACGCTCTTGGTAAGGACAGCGGTGTATTTGCAGGTGATATTGATATTGAGTCTATTAGAGAGGCTATGAAGGACTAAGTTT
This sequence comes from Ruminococcus sp., assembly GCA_051882155.1. GTDB lineage: Bacteria > Bacillota > Clostridia > Oscillospirales > Ruminococcaceae > Ruminococcus_C. Next base: position 8,394 of record JBJERG010000280.1, on the reverse strand, counting down.
TGTCTGAAACAGATGGGAGGGATACCAATGGCTTTAGAACCTGAAAACAAACAGCAGGAGGACGACATCGTAGAGATGATCGAACGTCTGATGTCACAGGGAACAGGACACGTTACTATCACACCTGAGGAACTGGAAAACGGCGGAATCAAGGTTGACACATACAGAAGCATGGATTGTTCCAAGGGTAATATGGCTTGCTGCCAGCCCACAGAATTTTTGGACGAAGAATAAAATATTATAAAAAAATTTTTAGGAGGAATTTATCATGGCAAATGAAAAGCAGATCGATAACCTGGTTGAACTGATTGACGGTTACGCTGAAAAAGGCGGCCACCACCTGAACGTTAATGTTCTGAACAGAGATACTCTTCTGGACGCTCAGCAGCACCCTGAAAAGTATCCGCAGCTGACAATCCGTGTAAGCGGATATGCTGTTAACTTCATCAAGCTGACAAAGGAACAGCAGGACGACGTTATCTCCAGAACATTCCACGCTGCTCTTTAATTCAGTGCAGGGTAAGTTCGGTTAAGAACCTATGAATTTATGCGGGCGTGCTTAAAGTACGCCCGCATTTGTGTTAAATAAGGAGGAAAAGACATGGAAGGCTATATTCATTCAACGGAAAGCTTTGGAACGGTAGACGGACCGGGCATACGTTTTGTGGTGTTTTTTCAGGGATGTCCCATGAGATGCCAGTACTGCCATAATCCGGATACCTGGAAGTACGGCGCAGGCGAAAAACGTACAGTGGAATCGCTTCTGGAGGAATATGAAGGACTTAAGGAATTTCTGAAAAGCGGAGGCATTACTGCAACAGGCGGTGAACCTCTTATGCAGATGGAGTTTGTGACAGAGCTTTTTCGTGAGGCAAAGAAAAGAGGAATCCACACCTGTCTTGATTCATCGGGAATAATGTTCAGCGAAAGCAAAAAAGCAGAATACGATGAGCTTATGAAGTATACGGATCTTGTAATGCTTGATATAAAGCATATTGATGATGAGGAGCATAAAAAACTCACCGGACATTCAAATAAGAATATTCTTGCCTTTGCAGAATATCTCCGTGACATCGGCAAGGAAATCTGGATACGTCATGTGGTGGTTCCGGGTATTACACTTAAAGAAGAATATCTCAGAAGACTTGGATATTTTATCGGCGGACTTGATAACCTTAAGGCACTTGATGTACTGCCCTATCATACAATGGGCGTAGTAAAGTATGAGAATCTTAATATGGACTATCCGCTGAAGGGAGTAGAACCTGCCACAAAGGAACAGGCTGTCTGGGCAAAGAATATCATATTTGAGGGACTTAAGGAAAGGCTTCGTGACGAAAATAAAAAGATGTAAAAAAGATTTTACCTTTTAAGACTTGCAGAAAAAAGAATTATTTGTTATAATATAAAGTACAGGTTGCTTAAGGCAACACCGCACAAAGCATGCCTGACGGCTCTGCACGTAATCTGCTTGCATCTTTTCCGTCATATTTCACAAAAAGCCTCGTTGATACACAAAGTATCAACTGCGTTTTTTGTTTCATCTGACAAAAAATCTGACTGCGCATCTTACGCACAGTCTTTGTGCGGTATTGCCTTAACCTAATATTTTATGGAGGTATATTATGAACGCTGACCCGTATCCTGCGGAAAATATTTATTATGCAGGAATGCTGCCTGAAAAATGCGCAGCACGACAAAAATTGCAAAGGCAGCGGGGATAGTATGCCCTGACGGTTGCTGTCTTTGCGGAAAGGTGGTAACCGTGATAGAATATTACAAGACAATAGACGGCAGACTCAGACAGATCGAAAAAATGGAACCGGGCTGCTGGGTGTCTGTTGTTGACCCTACGGCAAAAGAAATGAAAATGCTCATTGAGGATTACGGAATTGACAGCGGATTCCTCAAATCCTCCCTGGACGAAGAGGAATCCTCACGTGTGGAACAGGAAGAGGACCAGACTCTGATAATTGTGGATACAGCGGTTTCAGAGGTAACGAAAAATGAAACCCTGAAGTTCTACACCATGCCTATAGGCATAATCATAACTGCTCAGCAGGTGTTTACTATTTCTCTGAGAAGCAGCAAGGTTGTTGATGATGTCATTGCAGGCAGGATAAGAAATGTGCAGACCGGTTTCAGAACTCAGTTTGTGCTCAGGCTTATGATGTATATTACATCAACCTACCTTGTTTATCTGAAACAGATCGACAAGGCATCTGATGTTCTGGAAAGGCAGCTCCACGGAGCAGTAAAGAATCAGCAGCTTCTCCAGATGATGGAACTGGAGAAATCACTGGTCTACTTTACCACATCTCTCAAATCAAATGACCTTACGGTAAACAAGATTCTGAGAGGAAGAGTAATAAAGCTCTATGAAGAGGACCAGGAGCTTCTGGAGGACGTGCTGATTGAGCTTAAACAGGCACAGGAAATGGCGAGCATCTACTCCGGAATCCTTGCCGGAATGGTTGAAGCCTGCGGTTCGGTTATTTCCAATAATCTGAACTTTGTCATGTGGCGTCTTACTACAGTAACTATCATACTGGCTATACCTACAATGGTATACAGCTTCTACGGAATGAATACGGCGGATCTTCCCTTTTCGGAATACACCCTGTTTCCCACGATTTTATCAGTTGTAGTTACAGCTGTGGCGGCGCTGTTTTTATTCAAATTCGGAAAGTTCAATAAAAGATGATACAGAAAAAGCGGGTTGCTGCATTTCATGATCTGCAACAGCCCGCTTTATTTATGATTTTTGTCAGTTTAATCTTCCTTGTCAGTATTCTCCGGCAAAGGTTCAACCCAGAGTCTGACCTTGCTGACAGTAAGGTTATCTGCTTCAAGTACCGTGAAATGGAACCTTTCCCACTGGGCTTTAGCTCCTTTATCGGGAATGCAGCCAAGTATTTCAGTAACCCAGCCTCCGACTGAGGTTGAGGCAGCTTCCGGCTGTTTTTCCGGTATATCCTCATCATCAAGGCCGTTTTTCATATCGCTTATGCTGAATGAGCCTTCTATTTCGTAGGTATGAGGGGCTGTTTTTACGAATTCATTGTGAATCTCATCGCTTTCATCGTAGATATCTCCCACAAGCTCTTCAAGAATATCCTCAAGAGTTACAATACCCTTTGTACCGCCGTACTGATCCACCACCACAGCCATGTGGGTTTTGGATTTTTTCATATCCTGGAGTATTTCGCTTATTCGTTTTGTAGCTGGTACGTAGATAACGTCCTGCATAATTTCATCAAGACTCTGATACATACCGTGGAGCAGTCTGAAAAATTCCTTGTTGGTGATTATTCCCACAATATTGTCAAGGGTCTTGTCGTAGACAGGGAAACGTGAAAAATGACTGGTCAGAAACATATCCTTGATTTTGTCGAGGTCTGCGTCCAGCGGAATGCCCACAGTTTTTACACGAGGAATGAGTATCTTGTTTACCGTTGTTTCATCAAACTGCAGTGCAGAAAGCACAAGGTCGCTTTCCTGTTCTTCAAGAACTCCCTCCTCTTCGATTTCGTCAATGATATATTTAAGCTCGTCTTCTGTTACAGAGGGAACGTCGTTTTCTGATTTGAATACTCTTGATAAAACATCGAATATCTTTACAAAGGGTTTCATTATAATTATAAGTCCCGATAACGCCGAAGCAAATGCCAGCGCCAGTTCTTCCGCATGAGATTTTGCATAGGATTTCGGCAGAACTTCACAGAATGTAAGTACTAAAAGTGTCATAACAACTGTGGATACAACAGGACCTGCGTCGCCGACCCATTGTGTAAATAGTACAGTGGCAAGAGATGATGAGCCTATATTGGCAATGTTATTGCCGACGAGAATAGCGGTAAGTGCGTCCTCATATTTATCTGCAATTTTTATGGCACGGTCTGCACGCTTGTCACCCATATCGGCTCTGTGCTTTAATCTGATTTTGTTTACGCAGGCAAATGCAGTTTCCGAACTGGAGAAAAGAGCGGAAAGCACCAGCAGAATAACTAAAAGAATGATCATATAACCCTCCGAGGTTAAGTATTATAATGCTATAATAGTATCATATTTTGCTGATATAATCAAGTTAAAATTTGGTAAAATAAATAATTTGGGCATAATGCACCAAAAGGAAAGGATCTTTTAAAATGAATCGTCTGATTTTATGGTTTGTGCGGCTGATGCCGAAAAAAATTCAAAGCATTTATTTTAAGTATGAGGAAATCTGGCTGTACCTGTTTTACGGTGCCCTTACCACTCTCGTTTCAATGGTCACTAAACTCATTCCATTATATCTTGCCAATGCAGACGCAATGGGTGACTTTTATACCATATATTCAGGCGCCTGTGCAACCTTCTCATGGATATGCGCTGTTACATTTGCCTTCTTTACAAATCGTGCCTACGTATTCAAGAGCACGGCGAATACAAGACGTGCCTTCTGGAAGGAGTTTATAAATTTCTATGCAGGACGTCTTCTGTCGTTTTTTATTGATTTGGGAATTACAATGGTATTTATCGGTTGGCTCAGATGGAGTGAATTCTGGGTAACTCTTGCGGCACAGATAATCATTCTCATAATAAATTATGTCATAAGCAAGCTTTTTGTATTCCGAAAGACTGATAATAATACACAGACTGAAAAACAGGGATAATTTTTCGTAAAACAGTACATAATATAAGCAGATACGGGCAGCACATACCAATAAAGATGCTGCCCTTTGTTTTGAGGTGATAATGTGAGTACTGTTTTCATTCGTTCCCTTATACTTTATGCAGTTGTAATATTTTCAGTAAGGCTCATGGGAAAAAGACAGCTCGGCGAACTTCAGCCCGGTGAGCTTGTAATAACGATTCTTATATCAAATATCGCCACTCTTCCGCTTGAAAATACATCTGTACCGCTGCTTGTAGGAATACTGCCTATACTTACGCTTGTATGCCTGGAGGTGCTTATGTCATGGTTTTCGATGAAGTCAAAAACCCTCCGCAGGCTTGTTTCCGGAAGTCCCAAAATAGTGATAAGGGACGGCAGGATTATTCAGCAGACAATGCTTGATCTTCGTCTTACAGTTGACGACCTCCTAATGTCCCTTCGCAGCAACCAGATATTTTCACCTGATGAGGTTCAGTTTGCCATAGTTGAAACTACCGGTACCATTTCTGTTTATCCAAAGGCTGCATACAGAAATACAGTCCAGGAGGATTTAGGCATTCAGAACAAGTCGGAAGATCCGCCATGTGTAGTGGTTTCAGACGGCGTAATAATGGACGAAACTCTGAAAAGCATTGGCAGGGACGAAAAGTGGCTCCGTAATGCTTTAAAGCAAAATGATCTTACAGTAGATGAAACGTTTCTTGCAATGGCGAAGAAAAATGAACTGAGTCTTGCAATAAGAAGAGAAGGGAAAGGAAAGACGGGGCAATGACTCATTTAAAGGCTGCCTTTACTATTTTAGTATTGCTCATATTAATGAGCACAGGTTCGGCACTGCTTGTCAGAAAGGAATGCACAGGACTTCTTGATATTCTTGCGGAGATAAAGTCGGCGTCAGATTCCGGCGAAAGGGAAAAGGCACAGAAGCTCTGCGATACAGCTCTTGAAAGCTGGAAAAAATCAGAAAAGATACTTTTATGCACAGTATCCCTTGAAAAGATTACAGCAGCGGAGCAGACTATATATCGTTTAAGTCCTCTTCTCAGTGAAGACTGTGATGAATTTGAGGCAGAACTTGCCGCAGCGGAGCTTATGATAAGAAACATTTCCGACGGCGAAATACCATACCTTACAAATATACTTTAATAAAATAAAAGGCTTTCTGTTTCAGGGTTTACGCCCTCAGAAAGCCTTTTCATTACTTATACGATAGCTGCCTTTGCCTTGTTTACAATATTCTTGTCATTTTCATATGAAAGAATATTGGAAGCGTAACCGATATCCACCCAGCGAATCTCGGAAATTTCCTCAGCCTGTGGGGTAAAGTCGTAGTTTTTGGCACGTGCAATAAAATATACTACTGTTTTCTGCGTATCACGCTTTGGATAATAGGAAACTGTTTCACGGAACGTAGGATCAATAAGCACATCAAGAGAGGTTTCCTCTTTGATCTCACGAAGAGCAGTTTCAACTTCCGTTTCATTGCCTTCAACGTGACCCTTCGGGAAAGACCAGTGACCGCTGTTGATATGTTTTATCAGCAGAATCTCAGTGTTTCCATGAAATTTTCGATATACGATCGCACCGCAGGATTTCTCATGGTACATACGAAAGCGGCTCCTTTCATCAGAAATGTGTTGTTAGTAACATTATAGCACATTTTTTTCTGTTTGTCTATAGTAAAGATTGGAGTTGCGTGAAACTTGGAGAAATTTTTCTGTATCTTACTGCTGATATTTTCCTTTACTCCTCATCAGAAAGGTTTCCCAGCAGCTTATCTGCTGAAGCTGTGTCCAGCTGCTGTACCTCCCGGAGCTTTCTGTTTATTCCTCTTGTACGGACGCCCACCAGCTTGTCAAGGTCGCTGTCCAGCTGTCTTATGCGGTTTTGTGCAGAAGCAAGCACCGAATCAAACTTTTCAAATTCCGTCTTGACTGCGCCGAGAACCTGCCATACCTCATTGCTTCGCTTCTGTATCTGAAGGGTCTGGAAGCCCATCTGGAGTGAATTCAGCATAGCAGCCATTGTGGATGGCCCTGCAATATTAACATGGTAATCCCTTTGCAGATCAGTCACCATACCCATGTTCACAACCTCGGCGTAAAGTCCTTCAAAGGGCAGGAACAGTATGCCGAAATTTGTAGTGTAAGGCGGTGCTATGTATTTGGTGCTTATGTCCTTTGCACATTTCTTTATAACAGTTTCAAGCTGTTTCCTTGCGGCGGAAACTGCTTCTGCACTGCCGCTTTCGTAGGCACTCTGCAGGGCTGAATAGGTATCTCCCGGGAACTTGCTGTCAATTGGAAGATAAATAAATCCTCCGTCCTCGGCGGCAGGAAGTTTAACGGCAAATTCAACATGGTCACGGCTGCCGGGAACAGTCACAGCCTCTGTATCGTACTGCTCCGGCGCAAGTATCTCTGAAAGAATAGCACCCAGCTGAATTTCACCGAGAATTCCTCGTGTTTTGACATTTGACAGAACTTTTTTAAGGTCGCCTACGCCGGAAGCAAGGTTCTGCATTTCGCCAAGTCCCTTGTATACCTCTTCAAGACGTTCGCTTACAAGGCGGAATGAATGAGTCATTTTCTCTTCCAGTGTTTTCTGCAGCTTCTCATCAACGGTATTTCTTATTCCCTCAAGCTTCTGTGCGTTGTCACTTTGAATATTTGACAGCTGCTGCGCCATTGTTCTGCGCATATCCTCCAGCTTCTGCTGATTGGTGGATTCAAGGGTCTTTAGCCGTTCTTCAAACTGTCTGAGCTGTGAAGAAACAGAATTTCCCAGCAGCTGAACGTTTTCCTGCTGAAGTTTAGCTGACTGGCTCTGGCTGTCTGATAGAAGCTTTCCCAGTGTTTCCATGGAACTGGCAGTGGAGGAATTAAGCTCCTGTTTCATACGGCTCATGGAATTATTCATATTTTCCTCAAGCTTTCCGGACATTGTGCGGAAGCTTTCCTCCATGCTGTCATTTTTGCGGGCAGCAAACATCACAAGGAGAATTACAGTAAATACGGCTGTAAGAAGTGATAAAATAAAAATGGCAATTGTCATAAAAAAATCCTTTCAATAATGTTTTTATAAGTATATCACAAAAAAGTCAACTTTGCAAGGGCAAAATCGGTTTTATTTTTATATAATATCTGTTTACGAACTCCAAAAAATATGGTATAATAAAAAATAGTATGGTTATTATAGAAAGATTCGATTTTTCAGGAGTGAATATATTATTATGACAGGCATAAAAGAAAAAAGAATAAATCCTTATGATCCCTTTGATAATCCAACGGAAAACTGTGCATACCGTACTGATTACCGTGACATAGAGCCGAGGACAGGTACTCCGGGTTATGAGCTTCCGCTGATACCGGAAAAGCAGGAACGAAAGAGAATACGGCATTATTTTAATGCCGCAGGACTTGGTCTGTTAATAGGTGTTGTAGGCGTAAATATTGTATTTATTATTCTGATGTTCATTTTGGAAATGATTATGGCAGGCTCCTTTGATTATGACGCCCTCATGGACGCAGAGCAGTATCTGAATTTTGACTCATCTATACTGATAGCCATGAACGGTCTGCTGTTCCTTTTTGCCAATCTGATACCTGCTGTAGTGGGCAGCCGCCTTACGGGAATACGGGTAAGGTCTTATTTCCACCCGATGAACGTAAAAAAAATACAGTTAGGCAAGTATATGCTTATGGGTATATTTATTCAGGCTCTCGCTGGCATACTTT